>NZ_JBFAZA010000038.1:0-108326 GCF_040681595.1 Amycolatopsis sp. NPDC051716
AAGGCCGCCTTGGGTGCGTTCAACGCAACCAAGGCCACATTGGGGCGCTCGGGGACCGGGCCGCTGTCACTGAACTTCGGACGCGCGACACTAGCTGCGGTGTCTCGGGGAAGTTGGTCAACCGGCGGCTTGCCGCCGTTTAGCTGTGGGGTCGGTGGTGATGGGAGAAGCGCGGCCATCCCGGTAGCGCGGTCCGCCGGAGGGTTCCTGACGGGAGATGCGGGCGTAGGCCCATCCCTCGGCCATGGTGCGGTGGAACCGTTCGATTTCCCGTGGGTCTGTGGCCAATCTGGCCGGGTCCGTTTCGGGGTGATCGCCAGTTTGGTGCAGGTGTCACGCCAGGCGTGAGACCTGTAGGCCGACCCGTTGTCCGACAGCACACGCCCGACGGTGACGCCCCGGACGGCGAACCAGGCCACTGTCCGCCGCAGCACCGCGGTGGCGGTGGCGGCGGTCTCATCAGCGTGGACTTCGGCGTAGTCGACGCGGAAGTGGTCGTCGAGCACCGTGTGCGCGAACCCGGTCCCGATCTTGGGGCGGTGGTAGGCGATGCCGGGGTCGCCCGGCGTGGCGGCGCGGTTGCGGTCGCCTTGGGCGCGGCCGACGAACCGGGGTCCGCCGCCGTTGATCCGGCAGCGCACCAGGATCGCGTGCACCGCGGATGCGGGCAGGCCGAGCCAGCCGCCGATCCGGACTGGCCCAGCCGCTTGCGCCACCGCAGCCGCACGATTGCCCGCACGAGCCGTTCGGGGGTGCGGGCCGGGCTGTGGTGCGGGCGGCAGCCGCGGTCGGCCATCCCAGCCAAGCCGGCGCGCCCTACGCTTCTCCGCGCGCCAGCTTCGACGGCCACCAGATGCGCCGCCCGACGTCGACGGTCAGCGCCGGCACCAGCAGCGACCGCACCAGCAGGGTGTCCAGCAGCACGCCGAACGCGACGATGAACGCGATCTGGGCCAGGAACAGGATCGGGATCACCGCAAGCGCCGAAAACGTCGCCGCCAGCACCACGCCGGCCGAGGTGATCACCCCGCCCGTCAGCGACAGCCCGCGCAACGTCCCGGCCCGCGTTCCCCGCGTCAGGGCCTCCTCCCGCACCCGGGTCATCAGGAAGATGTTGTAGTCGATCCCCAGCGCCACCAGGAACACGAACCCGAACAGCGGCACCACCGGGTCCGCGCCCGGGAAGCCGAAGATGTGGTTGAACACCAGCGCCGACACGCCCATCGTCGCCGCGAACGACAGCACCACCGTGGCGATGAGCAGCAGGGGCGCCAACAACGATCGCAACAGCAGAGCCAGGACCAGGAAGATCACCAGCAGCACGATCGGGATGATCAGCGCGCGGTCGCGCTTCGACGTCTGCTGGGTGTCCAGCTGGATCGCGGTCGGGCCGCCCACCTTGGCGTTCGCCTCCGGGACCGCGTGCACCGCGTCGCGCAGGCGGGCGACGGTGGCGACCGCCGCTTCCGAGTCCGCCGGGTCCGTCAGCACCGAAAGGATCTGGACGCGGCCACCGACCTCCTTGGGGCGGCCTCCGGGGCCCGGCAACGGGAAGGACTGCGCCACTCCGTCTATTGTGGACGCCTTCAGGACCGCCGGCAGCGCGCCGGCGTCGGCGATCGTGATCGCGGGTGCGCCGAGGCCGCCCGGGAAGTGGCGGCCGAGAATGTCCTGGCCCGTCCCCGATTCGACCTCGGTCAGGAAGACGTCCGACTGCGCGGTGCCGGACGCCTTGAGCTGCGGCAGGAACGCGACGCCGATCCCCAGCACCAGGGCCGTCACCACCCAGACCGTGCGCGGCCGGCGGCCGACCAGGCGCGCCACCCGGCCCCAGATCCCGGCCGTCTCCGGGTGCGGCGAGCCCAGTGCCGGCTTGAACGGCCAGAACGCACCACGGCCGCACAGGGCCAGCGCGGCCGGCAGGAACGTGGTGGACGCCAGCAGCGCGGCGCCGATGCCGATCGCCGCGACCGGGCCCAGCCCCTTGTTGGAGTTGAGGTTGCTGAACAGCAGGCACAGCACGCCGAGCACGACGGTGCCCGCCGACGCCGCGATCGGTTCGAGCGTGGCGCGCCAGGCGAGCTTCACGGCGTCGAACCGGCTCGGCGTGTCGCGCAGCTGCTCGCGGAACCGCGCCACCAGCAGGAGCGCGTAGTCGGTCGCCGCGCCGAAGACGAGGATCGAGAGGATGCCCTGGCTCTGGCCGTTGAGCGCGAGGACGTCGTGCTTCGCCAGCAGGTAGACGACGAGGCTGGCGAGGCCGAGGGCGAACACGGCCGACAGCAGCACCAGGAACGGCAGCAGCGGGCTGCGGTAGACCGCGACGAGGATCAGCGCGACCACGCCGCCGGCGACGAGCAGCAGGATCCCGTCGATGCCGCCGAAGGCCTTGACCAGGTCGGCGATCTGCCCGGCCGGCCCGGTGACGAGCACGGTCAGGCCGTCCGGAGCGCCGCCGAGGCGCGCCCGGACCTCCTTGACGACGTCGGCGGGGTTGCCGTCGGCGAAGATCGGCACGGCGAGCTGCGCGGCCTGGTCGTCCCGCGGCGCCTGCTCCGGTTTGCCGAGCGGACCGGCCACCCCGGGCACGCGCGCCAGCTCCTGCGCCTTGACGTCGAGGAACTGCCGGTCCGCGGCGGTCAGGCCGCTCGTGCGCTCGGCGACGACGGTGGCGGGCAGCACCTGGCGCGGGGTGAACGCCTTCTGCTCGTCGGCGACCTCCGTGGCCTCGGCCGAGCGCGGTAGGAAGGCGGCGTTGTCGTTCTTCGCGACCTCGCTGAGCTTGCCGGCGAACGGCCCGCCGAACCCGCCCAGGCCGAGCCAGGCGATCACCAGCAGGGCGGGGATCAGCCAGCGGAGGCGGCGCGGGTTCTCGTTCATGGTCGCTAAGGTCCCTTCAGGCGCGAACACGCCCAATTGTTCAGCAAGCTGAACATTTTGCACGACGACCCGGAGTGATGGTGAGCACAACCCCCGAACCCGACCTCGGCACCTGGCCGACCGGCCGGCTGCTGGCGGTGGCCGCGCGGCTGGTGGAACAACGCTGGGTGGCCGTGCTCGACGGCATGGGCCTCACCCACGCGGGTCTCATCGCGCTGCACACGCTGCGTGACGGCCCGCTCCCCCAGCGGACGCTGGCCCAGCGCTGCCAGGTGACCGACCAGACGATGAGCCGCACCCTCGACCGCCTGGCCAAGGCCGGCTTCGTCAGCCGGGCCGCGGACCCGGCCGACGGCCGCCGCCAGCTGACCCGGCTGACCGCGCCGGGCCGGGCCGTGCACGAGCGGGCCGTGCGGGCCGAACCCGCGCTGCTCGGCGGCCTCGGCGACGACGACGCGTTCCGCGCCGGCCTGCTGGATCTGATCACCCGGCTGTCCGCGGGCGATTGAGAGCACGCGGTGCTGGGTAGCTCTTCCTACATGTGGATCGCGGTGAGCACCCCAGTGGCCGTCCTGATCGCCACCGTTCTGATGGAGCGGTTCGAACGCCGGTTCCGCTTGGCGCCGAGCGCCGAGACCGAACCCGGTGCGGCCCCGAGCTGAGCGGGCCCGCTCTCTCGCGTGATCCGCGTCTCACTCTCCACCGGAGAGAACCTCGAGCACCCCTTCACCGACTGACCGGGTAGCTCCGGTTCGCGGAGAACCGGGCACGAGGGAGGCAGCGATGACGCACGAAAACCAGCCGCCGAAGGGCGCGCGAGCCACGGTGCGGGTGAGCCCGAATCCCACCACGCACCGGGGCCAGGAAGTGACGATCACCGGGACCTGCGGCGGAGGCACCGGACTGAAGTCCGTGCTCGGCGGGTTTCCCGACCGGCCCGCACTGGAAAACATCCGGATCCTCGAGTCCGGGCCGGACCGGTTCGTGGCCACGGCGAACGTGGCCGGGCACATCGGCAACGGAGTGGGGCCGGTGTTCGTCGACTGCGGCGGCGAGGCGGGCGTGACGTTACTGGTCACCCACGTCTGAGGGGCACCGCTAATGGGGTACGGCAAACCCGCTCACCGGCCAAAGCCCTCAGCCGGCGAGCGGGCGCCTCGGCAATGACCGCCCTAATTCAGCAGGTCTTCCACGCGAAGTGGTAAATCGTGTCCACGCTCGCGTGTTCGGAATCCATTTCGATGTAACTGCCACCGGCCGAGGAACCGGCGTCCGCCCGCAGTTCCGCATTGATGTTCAGGTTGCGGCTCTCCCCGCACGGGGCGAACACCAGCTCGGCCACGTCGGTGGTGTCGGTGGCCCGCCACACGCCGTGGAACGGGCCGGGGAAGGTGTGCCGCACCCGGGCGGTCGGCGACGTCCCGGTGAAGTAGTAGTTGGCTTGCTCGAGCGCGCTCGCCCCGCTCTCGATGTGCGCGAAGCCGCGGTACTCCACCTCGGCGATCGCGTACGTGAATCCTTGCGGCACGTGGACGAGCACGTTGATCTGGCAGTTCTTCCGGCCTTCGAGCGCGGACACGCCGCCGCCGGCCTTCGCGGTGAAGTTCGTGTAGCGCACCGTGAACGAGGTGTTGTCGGACGCGACGTCGGCCGACGCGGTGGCCGTGCCCGCCGGGCAGCCGGAGCCGTTGATCGTCTTGATGTCGAGCGTGATCTTTTCGCTCGGGGCCGAATCCGCCGTGGCATCGACGGGAGCGACGAGGGTGGACAGAATCAATGCGCCTACGACCGACATACCGAGCATGACGCTCCTCCAAATGGGCCACGGTGCCTGGTGGTGATGATGATCGCGCGCGGAGAGGATCGTAGCGCGATCGCAACCTTTTCGACGGCCACTGAATGGAGTAACACGAACACGCAGCGAGCGCGGGAAATCCATTTCCCGCTAATTCACCTTTCCCAGGCCTCGATATTCGGGGAATCGAAGGTCAAGACGCCTGGTTCAGACCATCGACGCGGAGGGACCGGGGCGGGGTACATCCGCCGAGCAGCGCTTCGGCGTCCAGCGTCGCCGCCCCGCTCCCCCGCTCCGCGAACCGCCGCGCCACCAGTGCGCCGGCGTCCTCGACCGGTTCCGCGCGGCCGGACAGGAACGCCCATTCGTGTTCGTCGGAGCCGAAGTACAGCACCGCGCCGAACACCTCACGGAACCGCCGCCAGGATGCCCGCAGCGTCTCGTTGCGCCACAGCGTCGGGCAGCCCGCCTGGCAGGTCACCACCCCGCCCGGCGCCAGCAGGCGCGCGCAGCGGGCGAGGAAGTCCGTGCCGTACAAGCGATTGTGCTGGGCCTCCGGATCGGTGTTCTCGTCGGGGAGGTCGATGACGATCACGTCGTAGTGCTCGCCCCGGCTCTCGGCCGCGGCGAGGAACGCCCAGCCGTCCGCATAGGACACCCGGACCGGCCCGTCGCCGCGTTCGGCCCGCGCCAGCTCCGCGGGGGTGTAGCCGTAGGGCAGGTGCTCGGCGCAGGCGCGGACGGCGTCGGCGTCGATGTCCACGTGGTCGACCAGCGAAGCACCGGCGGCGACCGCGAGCTGGCTCGCGACCCCCTCGCTCGAGCCGACGACGAGCACCCGGCGCACCCGCTCGGCCAGCAGCAGCGCGGGCACCATCAGGGCTTCGTGGTACACCAGCTGGCTGGCTTCGGTGCTCTGGCGCTCGCCGTCGCAGAACAGCGAACCCCCTTGCGCCGTCGTCCCGATCAGCACCTCCTGGTACGGCGTGCGCTCGTGGAACCGCACGTCACCGACCTCCCAGACGCGGGTGAGGCCGTCGCCGACCGGTTCGTGGATCAGGGGCATCAGCGTTCTCCCCGGTGGAGGACCGACAGGTGGACCGAAGCGGCGTGCAGCGAGGTCGCCAGCAGCCGCAGGGCGTGCTCGGGATCGGCGCGTTCCCCGCAGGTGAACACGTCGGCGAAGAGCGACCCGTGCTCCGGGTAGGTGTGGACGGACGCGTGCGACTCGGCCAGCAGCGCGATCACCGTGGCGCCCTGGGGCGCGAACCGCTGCGCCACGACGTCGAGGACCGTCGCGCCCGCTTCCGTCACCGCGGCCCGCAGCAGCTCCCCGAGGCGCACCGGGTCGTCGAGCAGGCCCGGGTCGACGCCGTGCAGCTCGGCGAGCACGTGGCGCCCGGTGAACCGGCCGACGTCAGGCATCTCCCCACCGCCCGACGCAGTACGTGCGCAGCGGCTCGATCCCGTTGAACGCCACCGACGCGTAGCTCGCGGTGTAGGCCCCGGTGCCCGGCAGGTCGAGCCGGTCACCGGTCCGCAGCGAGCGGGGCAGTGCGTACCGCGTCCGCTGGTAGAGCACGTCGTCGCCGTCGCAGGTGGGGCCGGCGAGCACCACCGGCCCGCTCGGGCCGTCGTGCCCGCCCACCGGCTCGAAGCGGTAGGCGATCGCTTCGTTCTCGGCCTCGGCAAGGCCGTTGTAGCGGCCGATGTCGAGGTACACCCAGCGCCGGCCGTCCCGGTCGGCGACCAGCACGACCTCGGTCCGCAGCAGGCCGGCGTCCGCGACGAGGACGCGCCCGGGCTCGAGCAGCACTTCCGGGCGCCCGGCCGGGAAGGCCGAGTCGAGCGCCGCCCCGATCGTCGCCGCGTACGCGGCCAAGGACGGGACGGCGGTGCGGTGGGCGGTGGCGAAGCCGCCACCGAGGTTGAGCCGCGTCATCTCGACGCCGTGCGCCGCGGCCTCGGCGAACAGCTTGGCCGCCGTGGCGACCCCGATCTCCCAGGCGGTGACGTCCGGTTGCTGCGAGCCGACGTGGAAGGCGATCCCGGGCCGCAGCCCCAGCGCGGCCGCGCGCAGCACCAGGTCGAGGGCCTCGGCCGGGGCGCAGCCGAACTTCCGGCCGAACGGCGTCGCCGACGCCGGCGCGTCGAGCACGATGCGGATCGACACCGCCGCGCCCGGCGCGTACCGGCCCAGGTGGTCGACGTCGGCGGGCGCGTCCGAAGTGAACTCGCGGACGCCGCGTTCGAACGCGAAGGCGATGTCCCGCGGTTTCTTGATCGGGTTCCCGTAGGCGATCTCCCCCGGGCCGGCGCCGCGGGCGAGGCACAGCTCGAGCTCCGCCGGCCCGGCCACGTCGAAGCCGATCCCGGCCGCCACCAGCGCGTCGAGCACCGGCGGCGCCGGGTTGGCCTTGACCGCGTACCGGATCAGCGCGCCGGGGAACGCCGCGCCGAACTCCGCCGCCCGGGCCGCGACGGCGTCGGTGTCGACGACCAGGCACGGCGTCGGCGGGTCGCGCTCCTCGAGGAAGCGGCGGATCCGGGTGAAGTCGGCGCACACGGCGCCAGTGTCGCAAACGGCGTCAGACGAACCGCCAGAGGTGGTCCGGCGACCCGTTGTCGTCCCACTGGGTGACCTGCGCGCCGTCCGCCGTGGACTGCTGGTCGACCGCCAGCACCTTGCCGCTGCGGACGTTGACGAGCTTCGACCAGCCGTCGCCGGCGTCGACGATCCGCCAGTTGTGGTCGGGGGTGCCGTTGTCCTGGTACTGCTGGACGTGGGCGCCGTTGTCGAGGCTCTGGTCGTGCACGGCGAGGACCTTGCCGCTGTTGCGGTTGACGATCCGGACCGTGCCGTCGCCGCTGTCCACGACGGCCCAGAGGTGGTCGGCGGTGCCGTTGTCCGACCACTGCGTCACCTCGACGATGTCGCCCAGGGACATGTTCGAGACGGCCAGGACCTTGCCCGACCGCTGGTTCTGCAGCTTCCGCCACACGGTCGTCGACGCGGCCGGGCGGGTCAGCAGCGCCAGGTAGCCGCCGGCGACCGGGCGGGCCTGGAAGCCGCGCTGGGTGGCGTCGGCGACGACGTACCAGTCGCTGAACGGCACGCGCTGGGGCGTGGTGTTCGCGTAGCTGTAGACGCCCTCGACGAGGGTGGTGCGGATGTTCGGCTGGTCGGTCAGCCACGCCGCGGTCCACAGCTCCCAGTCGGCCTTCGTGTAGTTGTTGCGCGGGTCGAGCACGACGCCGTGGGCGCCCGCGCGGGCCTGGTACCAGGCGGCCTCCTGCGCCGCGACGCCGACCGGGACCAGGTCGAGGCCGAGCACGCGGTCGGCGAAGCCGTTGTACTTCAGGCTCCAGGTGCCCGGCTGGTCGTAGGCGAGGCGCAGGTGCTGGCCGTCCTCGGCGAGCGTCACCCACTGGCTGACGTAGCCGCGGGAGATCGACCGGTATCGCTGCACGTCGGCCGCGTTGCCGGTCGCGGCGGCGAGCACCCCCATCGCCCCGATGCCGATGATCCCCTTGAGCGCGAGGTTCGCGCTGTGGGCGATGAACCCGGTGAAGTCGTCGGTCTGGTTCTGGAAGCCGGGGTCGAGGGTGTTGCCGACCAGGTACTCCGCCCACTGCCGGAGGATCCGGTAGTGCGCGGTGACGAACGCGCTCGCCTCCGCCGCGGGCAGCCGCTGCACCAGGGCGGCCGCCATGATCAGCAGGTTCGCCGACTCCTCGACCGGCATGCTCTCCTCGTTGCCGTCGTTGTGCCCGGTCGCGTCCGGGTAGTGCGTGCCGAGGTCGTGTTCGGCGAACGCCATCGGCCAGCCGCCGCGCTCGGCGTAGTCGAGCAGGGGCTCCAGCAGCAGCCGCAGGTAGGTGGGCGAGAGGTAGAGGTAGGCGGGGAACGCCGGATAGGTGACGTCCACTGTGGACATGTTGCCGTTCGAGGAGATCTCCTTGAGGAACGCCCAAGGCGCGCCGCCCCGGTCGACCAGCTCCGTGCCGCCGAACGCCTGGCGCAGGGCGAGCGCGCAGATCCCGGCGTAGTGCTCGCCGGTACCGCCGCCCCCGGCCGCGGCGACGGCGTCGTCGTGCAGCCGCTGGTCGATCGCGGTGGCGGCCGACAGCGCGGCGGCGTAGTCGTTCGCGAACCACACCACCATGTCTTGCCAGCTGCCCCAGTAGTGCGTCCACCAGGGGCGCAGCTCGGTGCCGAGGTAGCGGACGGCAGGCGTGCGGACGTGCCCGATCGCGAGGGTGAACGGGGTCGCCGTGCCGCCGGCCGGGATCGTGCCGAGGTTCTTGTTGAACGCCAGCACCGGCCAGCGGTCGTTGATCGCGCGTGGCTGCGCGGTGTCGCTGGTGTTGCCCAGGGCGCCCTGGCCCGCCGACGCGGCCCGCACGACGGTGTCCGGCCCGATCTGCCAGCTGACGCCGGCCGCCGGCGCGGCCAGCACGAGCGAGCCCCAGCTCGCCTGGTCGCCGTTTTCCTGCAGCACGCCCGGGCTCGCCGGGGTGCAGCTGAGCAGGGTGTAGCCGGATGCTTGCTGCTGCTGCCAGGTGACCGGGGTGGCGGAGTTGCCGTGCACCCACTCGGCGGAGGTGTCGAAGTGCAGGTCGACGGCGTGCGCGCGGCCGTCGGCGCTCGCGGCCTGGATCGTGACGTACCCGAACGGGACGCACTGGCGTTGCAGGTTGGCCGGGTCGACCGGGGAGAAGAACGTGACGGTGAGGTTCACGCCGCCGCCGGTGAGCACGTAGCTCGAGCGGGTGCCGGTGACCTGCAGGCTCACCTGCGTCATCGGGGTCAGGGCCGGCCCGGACGGCAGGGCGGGCGCGCCGGCGAAGACGTAGGCGGCGCCGTCGATGCGCGCGAGGCCGCACAGCGCGGTGACGTGCCCGGTCCAGAAGCTCGACCAGGTGCCGGGGAGGGTGTCGGCGGCCTGCCAGGTCGACAGGTAGGGCGAGCGGACGATCAGCGGGGTGGCGGGCGGCCGGATCGGGCTGAAGGTCCCGGCGGCAGCGGCGGTCCCGGGCAGCCAGAGAGCGGCGGCGACGGCGGCGGCGGTGCCCCCGGCGAGCCGGAGCAGATCGCGGCGGGTGAGGTGATCGCGTTCTCGGGAGGACATCGGTGGCCCCTTCCAACGGCGGGCGAGCCGGGCAGGGACTTTTTTACATCGTTGGTACAACGTTGTAAATCCGCCGAAGGGTCGGTGGGTCCGGGGTGCGGACCAGCGGAGCCACAGGTCCGGTGCGGTTTTGCTGCCTGCTCGCGGGTGGGGGCGGCCGAGCGGGCTGGGCTCGGGCCGCTCGGGCTGCTCCGGTGCAAGTGCCCCTGGGCGGCTTCAGGCGCCGGCTCGGTCTCGATGCCGCTCGCGGGCGGCAGCGGCCGAGCGGACCGGACCCGGGCCGCGCGGCCGCCCCCGGTGCAAGTGCCCCTGGGCGGCTTCAGACACCGGCCGCCGCGGTTGCTCAAGCCGTCCGGCTCGGGCGGTCCGAGGGCGGCCACACGTACGGCAAGTCCGGCGGCACTCCCGGGAACCGCGGGCCGTAGTGGTCCGGGTCCTTCCGCACCAGCGCCGACTGGTGGCTGCGGTGGAGCGCTTCGTCGCCCAGCCACGGCGGCACGTCACCCGCCGCCGTGAGCTCGGCCTGCGTGCGGACCTCGCGACTGCCCACCGATCGGGTGAACTCCTCCCCCAGCTTCCCCGCGCACGTGTCCGCCGCGCCCAGCTCGCACCACACCGCGCAGACCTCGAGGCCATACCGCGTCAACGCCTCCTCGTACCCGGTCCACATCTTCGCCGCCGGGTGGTGGCGCCAGCCGTAGCCGGGCACGACGAGCGCGCGCAGCACCTGGAGCGTCTCCACGCGCTGCTTGCCGAGCCGGCGGCGGTCGAGCGTGCGGGCGCTGGCGGTGAAGTCGGCGCACGGCAGGAACGTCTGCATCCGGGCCGGGTACCCCGGCGCCCGCCCGCCGATGCGGGCAAGATCCGCCCGCGCCGGCCGCGGCCCCGACCGCGGGTGCGGGGCCGCGAAGGCGACGGTCACCGGGGGCCGCTGGACCCCCGGGTCGTGACGGCCGCTTCCGGTTCGACGCTCACCCGCGGGCGCAGGGGCCGGGCTTCGAGGCCCTCGACGTCGATCACCAGGAACCAGTGGGCGTTGGCCGGAATGTGGATCTTGAACATCGGTGCGGTGGCCACCCCGCCGTGCATCCGGTAGTACTGCCGGCGCCGGTAGGCCTGGAAGTTGACCGCGGTCAGCAGCCTGACGTTGGCCATCGCGTCCAGGCGGACGGTGACCACCGCGTCTCTTCGCACCTTTCCCAGGTCGAACACGCTCGCTTCCATTTCGTCCCTCTTCCACGCGTGGTTGTTCGATTCGAGTACGACGGTCGCGGGCAGCGCGGATCGCGCCGCGCAGCACACGACGGCGGAAGATCGGAACGCGACTAACCGGGCCCGGTGCCCGGTTCGGAGGGCCGCCACAGCGGCACGAAGTCCCCGTGCGTCCAGGGGGACGCCCGGAAGTGGTGCGGAACGTGACCCGCGGCCAGGAAGGCGGGCGGGAAGCTCGAGCCGCCGCCGGAGACGACGTCGGAGGAGGACACCGGCACGCCGGGATGCGCCGGGGGTTGCCCGGGACGGTGGCCGCCGAGCCGGGAGGCGGGGTGGCGAGCCGCACCTCGGTGCGGACCGGCTTCGGCGGTGGCGGCGGTCGCGGTTGCCCGGGCGCAGGCGGGACTGACTGGCTGCGCCTGCGCGTCGGCGGCCGCGGGGCCGCCGGCCACGGTGGGAACGAGCTGCTGGTTGGCCGGCGGGCTGGTCACCACCCGGGCGAGCGGGAGCACGGCCTGCACGGCGAAGCCGGCCTCGGGCGCCGCGGCGAACTCGGCCACCGGAGCCCCGGCGCCCGGGGTGAGGAGGTCGGTCAGGGCGGGAGAAGCGGTGCCGAGCACGGGCCGGGCGACGGGCGCCACGACGCTGCCCAGGGCGTCGACGAGCCCGGTCAAGGGCGCGGCAACGAGCGGTTCGACGACCGCGGCGGCGGTCTTGGCCAGCGGGGAGAGCAGCGCCTTCGCGGCGCTCGCGACGGGCTCGATCACCGGCACGGCCGAGCGCACCACAGGCCCGGCAACGGCACCGGCGGTCGCGCTCACCGGAGCGACCACCGCCCCCACGGCTCGAGTCACGGGCCCGGCAGCACGCACGGTTCCCGACACCGGCGCTAGAACGGCGGCAGTGGTTCCGCGCAACGGCGAGGCAACCGCCCCAACGACACGCGCCACCGGCGCAGCCGAGCTCACGACCCCGGACACCGGCTCCACAACCGAGGCAGTGGTCTCACGCAGCGGCGCGGTAACCGTCCCGACGACACGCGCCACCGGCGCAGCCGAACCCGCCACCCTCGACACCTGCGGCACAACGGCGGCGGTGGTCTCGCGCAGCGGCGCGGCAACCAGCCCAACAGCTCGCGCCACCGGCTGCGCGGCACGCACAACTCCCGACACCGGCTCCACAACCGCGGCAGTGGTCTCACGCAACGGCGAGGCAACCACCCCCGCAGCCCGCGCCACCGGCGCAGCCGAACCCGCCACCCTCGACACCTGCGGCACAACGGCGGCGGTGGTCTCACGCAACGGCGCGGCAACCAGCCCAACAGCTCGCGCCACCGGCTGCGCAGCACGCACAACTCCCGACACCGGCTCCACAACCGCGGCAGTGGTCTCACGCAGCGACGAGGCAACCACCCCCGCAGCCCGCGCCACCGGGACAGCCGAACGCACCACTCTCGACACCGGCGCCACAGCAGCCGCACCCGAAGCGCCAGGCGCAGCAGCCACTCCAGCGGCGCGCGTCACCGGCCCGCTCGCCGTTCCAGGAGGCACCAGCGCCTTGCCCGCGCGCGAATCCGGCCGCGCAGCCGCCACCGCATCAGCGACCGGTCGCGAGAGCCGAGTGGCCGCCCGTTGCCCGCCCCGGGGCACAGCATCGACCTTCGCCTGCGAGGCATGGTCCGGCGGGGCCAGCACACCCACCACCGCCCCGATCGGATCGACGGCCCCAGGCACGCCCGAGGGCGCCGCGTCGGCGTTGCCGGACGTCAGCCATGACACCAGCCAGAAGCCCGCCACGGCTCCCGCCAGCACCAGCAGCCGGCGAGCGGCGACGGACGCGCCGCCCACCTCGCGAGCCCGGGTCACGTCGGCGAACCTCCACGATGAGAACAGGCCTGGGACGTACCCTCCAACGCCGCGGGTCACACCCCTGCTACGGGCCGTCCGGCGCGACCACTCTTCCGGCCTAGTCGCGAAACCGAATCGAGACTCCAGTCGGGTGAGGTCGATGGACCGGGTGACCGCTCGGCGATACCTCCGCCGAATTCAAGCTTCCTGCGCCCGCCGCTGTCCCGAGAGCGTGCCGAGCGCCGTGACGCCGTGCTGCAGGCCTTCGCGGAACGTCGCGCGCTGGCCCGGGCTCAGGTCGGCCAGGAGCGCGTTTTCCAGCTCCACGACCGCCGGCGCGCACCCCGCGAGCAACTCGCGTCCGGCGTCGGTGAGGCCGGCCAGCAGGACCCGCTTGTTGCCCGCTTTGGGAGTCCGCGCGATCAGGCCGCGCTTTTCCAGTGTCAGCACCATTTCGTGCATGGTCTGCGGCCGCAGGAACGACCGGCGGGCCAGCTGCGCCGAGGACAGCGCGCCGCTGGCTTCGAGCACGGTCAGCGCCGTGTACTGCAGCGTGGTGAGCCCGAGCGGCCGCAGGGCGTCGTCGAGCAGGGCCCTGATCACCAGCTCGAGCCGTTTGACCAGGTAAAGGGTCAACGGCGCGCCGGCGGGGTGCTCCTGGGCGGAGGTGCTCACGGCGCCCATCATGACACGCGGCCGCCGCTATGCTCCGATCATGGACCTCGGTCGGCAGACGCGCGTGCGGCAGGCGTTCGACACCTTCTTCGGGGCCGCGGAACCGCCGTCGGACGACCACGTCCTCGAGCTCTTCCACCGCACCGCCGAAACCGTGCCCGCGTACCGGAAGTTCCTGCGGGAACACGGGATCGAGCCGCAGACCGTGCACACGATGGCCGACTTCGCGCGGCTGCCCCTGACCGACAAGGCCGGCTACCACCGGAAGTACCCGCTGCCCGAACTGTGCCGCGGCGGCACGTTCGACGAGCTCGACATGATCGCCGTCTCCTCGGGCTCCAGCGGCCATCCGACCGTCTGGCCGCGGGCGCTCGAGGACGAACTGCACGTCGCCCGCCGCTTCGAGCAGGTGCTGGTCGACGCCTTCGGCGCCGATCGGCGCCGCACCCTCGCCGTCGTCTGCTTCCCGCTCGGCACCTGGGTCGGCGGCCTGTTCACCACGGCGTGTGTGCGGCACCTGGCCGCCAAGGGTGCCCCGATCACCGTCGTGGCGCCCGGCAACAACAAGGCGGAGATCCTGCGGGTACTGCCCGAGCTCGCCCCGCACTTCGACCAGGTGGTGCTGCTGGGCTATCCGCCGTTCGTCAAGGACGTCGTCGACACCGGCCTGGCCGAAGGCGTCGACTGGCCCGCGTACGCGATCAAGCTGGTGCTGGCGGGCGAGGTGTTCAGCGAGCAGTGGCGGGAGCTGGTGGCCCGGCGCGCCGGGATCGCCGACCCGGTCCGCGACATCGCGTCGCTGTACGGGACGGCCGACGCGGGGGTGCTCGGCACCGAAACCCCGCTTTCGGCGAGCATCCGGCGGTTCTTCGCCGGCCACCCGGAGCCGGCCCGCGAGGTCTTCGGCGACGCGCGCCTGCCGACGCTGGTGCAGTACGACCCGGCGAGCCGGTTCTTCGAGGCGCACGAGGGCACCCTCGTCTTCTCGGCGGACGGCGGCATCCCGCTGATCCGCTACCACATCGCCGACGACGGCGGGGTCCTGCCGCACGCCGAGCTGCTCGCCCACTGCGCCCGGCACGGCTTCACCCCGCCGCCGGGTCCGGAGCTGCCGTTCGTGTACGTGTTCGGCCGCTCGCTGTTCACGGTGTCGTTCTTCGGCGCGAACGTCTACCCGGAGAACGTCACCGTCGGCCTGGAGCAGCCCGGCATCAGCGACACGGTGACGGGCAAGTTCGTCATCGAGTCGGTCGAGGACGCCGACCGCGACCGCCGGCTGCGCGTCACCGTCGAGACGGCGCCGGGCGCCACCGCCGACGCCGGCCGGATCGCGGCGGCCGTGCGGGCCCAGCTGGTCCGGCTGAACAGCGAGTTCGCGCACTACGTCCCGGCGGAGCGGCAGCTGCCGGACGTCGTCCTGCGCCCGGCCGGCGACCCGGAGTACTTCCCGGCCGGCGTCAAGCACCGCTATACGCGACCGTCCTAGCGCTACTTCCGGCCGATGGCTATCCTGCGCGGATCACCGGGTCGTCGCCCGGAGATCCGCATGCCGTCACGCAGGGGGCGATCTCATTCCGAGCGTCGAGGAAAACCACCACCGCTGGGCGAACTACGAATGGTCCGGCCAGGGTGATGAATGGTCGGTCGGCTACGGCGGCACCGAGAGCATGTGGTCGTGGGCGATTCAGCCGAGGATCAGTCCCTTCCTGCCGTCGGCGCACACCCTGGAGATCGCGCCCGGGTTCGGCCGCGCGACGCAGTTCCTCCTGCCCGCCAGCGCGAAGCTGACCTTGGTCGACCTCGCCGAGCCGTGCATCGAAGCCTGCAAAAAGCGCTTCGCGGACCACGAAAACGTCGAATACCACGTGAACGACGGACGATCACTCGACATGGTCGCCGACGACACGATCGACTTCGTGTTCAGCTGGGATTCCTTGATCCACGTCGAAGATGACGTGATCGAAGGCTACCTGGCGCAGCTCGGCCGCAAGTTGCGGCCCGGCGGCACCGGCGTCTTCCACCATTCCAACATGGACTCCTACCGGGATCAGAAGACCGGGGAGCTCACGATCGGGAACGAGCACTGGCGCGCGACGAGCATGTCGGCCGCCAAGTTCCAGCGGTTCTCGGCGGCGGCCGGCCTGCGGTGCGTCGCCCAGGAGCTGATCCCGTGGGGCGGCACCGACTTCACCGACTGCATCTCGGTGTTCCGGCGTGAGGCCGGGCGGTCCCGGCGCCACCGCACCACCCAGATCCGCAACGACCGCTTCTTCGAGCAGGTCCAGCAGCGGCGAGCGGCGGAAATCCGCGAGGTGACCAGCCTCTACCGCGACGCCGCCTGACCGGCGGCCCGGTCCGGTCCGGTCCAGTTCGGACCGGTCCAGTTCGGACCGGTCCAGTTCGGACCGGACCGGGCGCCGTCGGCTGCCGACGCGCTAAGGACGCGCAAGCTTGCGAAACCGTTCGCGGCGCTCGTCGGCCGACGAGCCGTCGGCGATGTCGTCGTCGAACCACGAACACAGCGCCGCCCACAGCTCCGCGCGGGCCGCGAAGTCGTCCGCCGCCCCCGGGGGCTGCTCGAGTTCCGCCACGTCCGCCACCAGGTGGTCCAGGCGGCGGTCGCACAGGCGGACGTACTCGCGCACGACGATGTTCGCGTCGAGGCCGGTCTTCGCGCGCGGGCCCGCCGCGCCGCGCAGCTGGGCGTGCAGGCTTTCCTCGCAGTACCGCGGGAAGCCGGAGATCGAGCCCGGGTAGCCGCAGTCGGCCGCCCACTCGCGGAACGCGCAGATCGCCTGGTAGCGCGTGTACCAGTCCTGTTTCCCGGCCGCCAGGTTCGCCAGCTTCCGCCAGGCGTCGCGGTCGGCCGAGCGCCAGCGGTCGACGGTGCGGCCGTCCGGCGGCGGGCCCTCGTCGAGCGCCCGGACGCGCCAGAAGTGCGCCCGGCAGCCCGCGATCTCGGCGACGAGCCGGCGGACGTACCCGACCTGCTCCCAGACGTGGGCGCGTTGCGGCCGCAGCGGTGCCGCGCGGTCCGGCGAGAACGTCACCATCTCGAACACCCGGAACAGCTCGTGCCCGCGCAGGGCCGCCAGGTCGGGGTCCTCCCCCATCACCCAGGAACGGCGCTCCGGCAGCCGCCCGCTGTGGCTGATCGTCGCCGCGTGGTAGAGCTCGCGGACCGCGCGGCGGGCCACCTCGTCCCGCGATTCGCCGAGCAGGCGCGGGTTGCGCGCGCGGTCGCGCAGGTCGCGTTCGCCGCGCGGGCCGACTTCGAGCATCGCCACGGCGTACACGCTCGCCGCGTTGTAGCACTCTTCCCACGAGCGGCGGGGTCCGGCGGCTTCGACGGTGGCGTCGAGCGCGCCCGGGTCCGGCGGCCAGCGCCGGTCCGGGCAGACGTCGGCCAGCCGGACGCGGCTGCCGGGATAGGCGGGCTGGGGCTCGGGCACCGCGCCGGTGGTCGGCTCGACGTCCGCCATCGCGCGCCGCACCACCGACCAGACCAGGGACAGGTCGAGCGCGCGGTTCGTCAGCTGCTGCCAGCTGCGGCGCCAGCGGCGGCCGAACCGCCGGTAGTCCTCGATGAGCCGTTCGATCTCGTACTGCGACAGCGCGCCGAAGTACGACCGCATCTCCGCGGCGCGCTGGTTGTACTCAGCCAGCTGCGCCGGGGTCGCCTCGCTGACCAGGAGTTCCTCGACCGGCACGCGCAGCACGCGCCGGTGCAGCTCGAGCCGCTTCTCCCGCGGGATCGCGTACGGCCGCGTCCGGACGTCGAGGTCGACGTACCGGCGGAAGCGCAGCTCGATCGCCGCCCGCAGTTCGGCGCGGCGCTGCGCCCGCGCGTCGCCGGGGGCGCCCGCGGTGGTGCGGCGCACCCACCAGGACCCGGCCACGGAGTCGCCGTGGCCGAGCACGAGGGCGTGCCGGTAGCGGGCGATGAGCAGGGCGACGTCGCGGTCGCGACCGGCGTGGCGGGGCTGGCGGGCGAAGTCGGGGCCGATCCACCAGCGGGCCAGCCGCGGGTGTCCCCGGCTGCAGACGGTGATCACGTCGTCGTAGGTGGCGAGGGCGTCGAGGTGCAGGTCGAGCTGCTCCTGCAGGGCGGCGATCTCGAGCCGGATGTAGACGTTGGCCGGGTCGAGGCTGACCGCGCGGTAGTACTCGGCGAGGGCCTCGTCGTAGCGGCGGTAGGCGATGAAGTGATTGGCGCGCTGGTAGGCGTCGAACAGCTCGCACGGGATCTTCGCGCCGCGCCAGGCGGCCCAGTGGATGTTCGTGCGGACGTAGGCGCTGCGCGGGATGACCAGCGCGGCCACGGAGTTGGCCGCGCGGTGCAGCACGCGCGCCCAGTTCGCGTCCTCGATCACCAGCGGGCTCGCGGCGAAGCGCGGGACGCGCACGAGTTCCAGGATGAGCTGGTGGCGGCCGGGGGTGTTGCCGGGCCGGACGGTGCCGGTGACGGTGAACGCGGCCGGGGGCTGGGCGAGCCGGATCAGCTTGGTGACGGCCTTCCACCAGCCCTCCGCCGCGTCGCCGGCGTGCTCGACGATCTGGAGGAAGTCGTAGGAGCTGCCGGCGCCCGGGACCGGCGTCGGGGTGTAGAGGCGGGAGTCGTTGAGGAACCGCTTGAAGGTGGCGGTGAGCTCGACGGCGGAGTCGATCTCGCGGTCGTGGCTGCCTTCGGGCCGCTCGTCGACGAACACCCGGATGTCGATCTGGTTGGCCCGGTAGGCGGCGGACTCCAGCCGCGCCTTGCCGGTGAAGTAGAGCGTCAGGACGGCGGAGACGAGCACCACGGACGTCTGCAGGACGGTCCAGGTGATCACGGTGGCGACCTTCGGGTCGCGCACGAACGTCCAGGCCTGGAAGAACGGCAGGTACGGCACGACGGCGAAGCCGGCCGCGACGAGCCCGGCCGCCACCGCCGCCAGCCACCACCGGATCCGGTGCGCAGCGGGCAGTTCGGCCTGGTCGAAACCCCCGAGCCGACGCGCGTGCATCAGCGATCACCCCCTCGTGTCAGATTACTCGCAGAGGGAGTGCGTTGCGTTACGGCCCGTTATCCGCGAGCTCGGCGATCACCTGGGCGTGGCAGGGTGCGGGGACGCACCAGCAGCCGAGCCGGCGGCCGCGGAGCCCGGGCAGCAGCGCGAGCAAGTCCGGCCGGGACAGCAGGTGCTCGCGGTACTTCGCGACCACGTCCTCGCGCGTGCCGTCCGGACCCGGCCGGAACGGGCTGGCCAGCTTCGACCCCGCGAGGTGCCAGCCCCCGCGGTGCACGGCCCGCCCGACGTAGACGACGTCGGCGTAGCCGGGATCATCCCGGTGACCCTTCAGGTTGACGACCGTGGTCGGCATGCGGCCCTCCGGCACGGCGTCACCTCCGGTGACCCCGGTCGTCCGTTGTCCACCGAGTACCTCTCCATCCGGTTACACCCGATGGTTCATCTAGTGCAGATGCACTATGCTGAAGGCTCACGGCTGAGCCGTCAGCCGCTGCCGGACGTTCCGCGCCCGGGCCGGCAGGCTGCCTCACGTCCGGCATCCCCGGCCCGCAACGTCCGGTCCGCTCCCGCTGCCCGATGAAAGGGTGTGTCGCGATGGTTCCGGAACCACGCTCGGCCGACCACCAGCTCACCGCCGACTGGCTGACCGCCGGCGGCCACATGTCCGTGCGCGTGCGTTCCACCGGCACCCGCACCCTGCTCGTCGAGGTGAGCGGCGAGGTCGACCTCGGCACCGCCCGCCGACTCGACGCGGTCCTGCAGGACCGCGTCGACGGCGATGTCGGGGAACTCGTCATCGACCTCCGCGGCGTCACGTTCTTCTCCGTCGCCGGGCTGAACTCGCTGCTGCGCGCCCAGCTGCTCGCCGACTCGGCCGGAGCCCTTCTCACCGTCGACGCCGGGCGGTCCCGCGCGGTGCGGCGGCTGTTCACGCTGCTGCCGACCGACTTCGACAGCGTCGCGAACGTCCGCCCGGTCCCGTGACCGCTCATCCGGCGGCCTGACGGCCCAGCCGCCGGACGGCTTCGACGATCGCCGCGTTCGGCACGCCTTTCACCAGGTACTCGGTGACCCCGGCCGCGGCGAGCCCGGCGATCGAGGCCCGGTCGGCGTAGGCGGAGAAGGCCAGGATGGCGGTGCCCGGGCTGCGCCGGGCGATCTCGCGGGCCGCCCGCGCCCCGCCGCCGCCCGGCATCCGGACGTCGAGGACGGCGACCGCGGGCCGGAGCCGCTCGGCGAGCCGGATCGCCTCGTCGGCGTCGCCGGCCACCCCGACCACGGCGATGTCGGCCTCGGAGTCCAGGACCTCCTTCAGGACGTCCCGGATCATCCCGTCGTCGTCGGAGATCAGCACGCTCAGCTCGGTCACGGTTCGAGCTCCGTCGCGTCGGGCAGCAGGGGGAGCCAGAACTCGACGACGGTGCCCACGCCGGGCCTGCTGTCCACGGAGAGCCAGCCGTGCGCGGCTTCGGCGCGTTCGTGCATCTCGACCAGCCCGAAGTGGCCGGCGCCGGCGTCGTCCCCGGCCGTGCCGACCCCGTCGTCGGTGATCCGCACCAGGGTACCGTTGTCCACAGTGGACAGTGTGACGCCGACCCGGGTGGCGCGCGCGTGCTTGTGGACGTTGCTGAGCGCCTCCTGGCAGATCCGGTACACGGTGATCGCCGCTTCGGGGGACGGCTCGGCGGTGAGCTCGTCCCGCACCTCGTGCGCCAGTCCCCAGCGGCCCGCGACGTCGTCGGTGTAGGCGGAGACCGCTTCGACCAGGCCTTGCTGGTCGAGTTCCGGCGGTCGCAGCCGGGAGACCAGGCCGCGCAGCCGGGCGACCGCGGCGGTGACCGACTCGTCGAGGGTGCCGATGGCGCTCGCGTGCGGTTCCGGCAGCCGCGAGGCCAGCAGCTGCAGGCGCATGCCGACGGCGACCATGGACTGGATCGACTCGTCGTGGACGTCCCAGGCGATCCGGCGCCGCTCCACCTCCTGGGCCTCGACGAGGTGCCCGACCAGCCGGCGGCGTTCGCGCAGGGCCTGCTCGGCGTTGCGGCGTTCGGTCATGTCGCGGGTGACCTTCCCGAAGCCGTGCAACCGCCCGTGCTCGTCGTACAACGCCGTGATCACCACATTCGCCCAGAACCGCGTGCCGTCTTTCCGCAGCCGCCACCCCTCGTCCTCCAGCCGACCCTGCTCGACCGCGACCTCCAGCTCCCGCGCCGGCTTCCCCGCCGCCACGTCCTCAGCCGGGTAGAACACCGAAAAATGCTGCCCGATGATCTCCGCGGCCGTGTACCCCTTGATGCGCTGGGCGCCGGCGTTCCAGCTCGAAATGTGTCCCCCGGTGTCCAGCATGAAGATGCCGTAGTCCTGGACGCTCTGGACGAGCAGGCGGAACCGTTCTTCGCTCTCCCGCAGCGCCAGCTCGGCCGTGCGGCGTTCGGTCACGTCCCGGGTGACCTTCCCGAAGCCGTGCAACCGCCCCTGCTCGTCGTACAACGCCGTGATCACCACATTCGCCCAGAACCGCGTGCCGTCCTTGCGCAGCCGCCACCCCTCGTCCTCCAGCCGACCCTGCTCGACCGCGACCTCCAGCTCCCGCGCCGGCTTCCCCGCCGCCACGTCCTCAGCCGGGTAGAACACCGAAAAATGCTGCCCGATGATCTCCGCGGCCGCATACCCCTTGATGCGCTGGGCCCCCGCGTTCCACGTCGAGATCCGGCCCTCGGTGTCCAGCATGAAGATCCCGTAGTCCAGTACTCCCTGCACCAGCAGGCGGAACCGGTCGTCGTCCATGCGGCAACTCTGCCGGATCGCCGGCCGCCCGGCACGACCACCGGCCGCGGCTCAGCCCGCGAACTCGGCGGCCGTGGCGGGCAGGACGCACCAGACCACCTTCCCGCGGCCGTGACGGGCGGTCCCGCGCACCGAGGACAGGCGGTCGACGAGCACGAGACCCCAGCCGCCGTCGGCCCCCGCGGGCCGCCGGACCGGCGGGGCCGGGTTGTCGTCGAAGACTTCGACGCGGACGTCCGCGCCGTCCACGCTCAGCCGCAGGACCGGGTCACCACCGCCGTGGCGCAGCGCGTTGGCCGCGAGCTCGGTGACGACCAGCAGCGCGTCGTCGATGGCGACGGCGGCGGTCCAGGCGAGCAGGACGAGCCGGGTGAACCGGCGAGCGATGGCCAGGCCGCCCGTCGAGTCGGTCAGCACGCATTCCGCGGTCAGCGGGCCTGGGATGTTCACGCTGCCAGCCTGCTCGCCGGGCACCGGGCGGCGCGAGATGCAAAAGCCCCCACCCGGCTGATGCAGGTGCATCAGCCGATGAGGCCCTCCCGGCGGGCCACCGCGACGGCTTCGAGCTTCGACCGCGCGCCGAGCTTCTCCAGCACGCGCTGCACGTGGTTGCGCGTGGTGTTGCGGGAGACGCCCAGCCGGCGGCCGATCTCGTCGGTGGTGGCGCCTTCGGCGAGCAGGTCGAGGGTTTCGCGTTCCCGCGCGGTGAGCGCCGCGCCCGCGCCAAGGCCCCGGCCGGCGAGCCGGTCGAAGACGCCGGGCAGCAGCTCCGGGTCGAAGACCACGCCACCGGCGGCCACGTCCCGCACCGCGGATTCCAGCACGCCGAGCTGGGCGGACTTCAGCAGCAGCCCCGCGCCGCCCGCCTTGGCGACCTGCACGGCGACCGCGGGCGTCGCGTCACCGGTCAGCACCAGCACCCGCGCACCCCCCGCATCGAGCTGCGCGATGACGCCGATGGCGTCACCGTCGGCGAGCCGCCGGTCCAGCACCACGACGTCCGGGGCGTGCTCGCTCGCGTAGGTCACCGCCTCCGCCCGGGAACGCGCCCGGCCGACCACGGTGATCCCGTCGGCGCGGTCGAGGGCCAGCTGCAGCGCCTCCGCGACCATGTCGTGGTCCTCCACCAGCAGGACCCGGACGGGACGGGGCTCATCGGCGCTGCTCACGGTGTTCCCTCACTCCGGTGGTGACTGACCGCCCATCCTAGGCGCCCGCCGGTCACCAGGCGGCGGAACTCGGCCGCAGCAGTCCTTCGGGCCCGGTGACCGGCAGCCAGTCGACGAGGTCCTCGTGGTGGCCCGCCGCGCGGAACACCGGCGGCCGGAACGAGCCGGCGGGCAGCCCGGCGACCCGCAGCACCTCGAGGAACCGGGCGACCACGCGCGGTGGGGGCAGGACTTCCGGGCCGCCGAGGTAGGCGAGCGCCTTCGCCGCACCGCCGCCCACCGGCTCGACGACCGCCGACCAGCCGTGCACCTCGTCCCAGATGAGGGCCAGGTCGTGCCCCGGCAGGTCCGGCAGGGTGCGGTCGAGGGCGACGTACCCGGACGTGGGCACGTCGAGGTCGAGCGAACACGATTCGAAGCCGACACCGACCGCCCGGGCGACCCGAGCGAGGTAAGCACGCAGCCCCCGGGCGAAGTGGTACTCGATGTCCCTGCCGAAGCCGATGAGCGTGTTCATGGTTCCGCCTCCCGCACCCGCTGCAGGCGCGGAATACCCGATTCGGGCAGCGATCACACTTTCGTGGTTATTCTTCGATCGCCCCGCCGACGGCGCGGAGGTGCGCGCGGAAAGTCAAGGACGGATCCGTTTCCCGCGCCGCAAGGAATTCACCGAATCGCACTTGCTGCCGCAACGGTTCGCCGCCGCGGATCCGGTCGGCCTGGCGGCGTTCGGTGTCGCGGATTCCTTCGGCGAGGGTGAACAATTCACCCGCGCGGGCGAGCGGGACGAAGAGGACGCCGTCGTCGTCGCCCAGCACGAGGTCCGGCGGGCAGATCCGCCAGGTCCCGACGATCGCCTCGGCCAGCCCGCCGTCGACGCGGGGGCCCAGGCTGAGCGGGCCGGTGGGCAGAGAGCCGAGGCTGAACACCGGCAGCCCGATGGCGCGGATGTCCGCGGTGTCGCGGTGCAGGCCCCAGATCACCACCCCGGAGAGCCCGGCGGCACGCGCCTCGAGGACGACGAGGTCGCCGACGCAGCTTTCGTCGAGCCGGCCACCGTTGTCGACCACCAGGACGCCGCCTTCGGGGGCGTCCTCGAAGGCTTCGAGGAAGACGTCGACGCTGCCGACGTGCCGGGCTGGGACAGCCGGGCCGAACAGGCGGCTGCCCGGCACCACCGGGCGCGTCGGCGCCGGTGCGCAGCGCACCGGGAGCCCGGCGCGGATGCACGCGTCGGCGAGGTGGGCGGTGGTCAGCGTCGCGAAACGCTGTCTGAGATCGTCCATGCCCCGAACTTAGCCAGCATCGCCGGTCTCCCCGCTCAGCCACGCCAGGTACTCGGCGCTGCCGCCGACGATCGGGGTGGCGATCACCTCCGGCAGGTCATAGCCGTGCAGCTGCCGCAGGCGTTCGGTCAGCGCGGGCACGCGGCCGGCGGTCGTCTTGATCTCCACCCGCCACTCCTGATCGGTCCGTACGGCGCCCTCCCACCGGTAGACGCTGGTGATGGGGCCGACGACCTGGGCGCAGGCGCCGAGCCGGGCGGCCACCGCCTGCGCGGCCAGCTCCCGCGCCGCCGCTTCCGAGTCCGTCGTGGACGTCACGATCACGTGTTCTGCCGCCATGACGCCGAGGCTACCCAGGGTTTCACCCGGAATTCGAGACAGCGCCACCGCCCGGGCGCCAGGATGGGCGGCGCCCTGCCGCCGACGTGAGGACCCGAGGATGCGCCGTCTGCCCGCACTCGCCACCGCCGTGCTCACCGCCTCCGCGCTGCTGACCGCCGGAACCGCGCACGCCGCGAGCCCGCCGTTCCCCGCGTCGGTGTTCCGCGCGACCCACAACAGCTATTCGGGCAACGTCGACGGCGCCAAGAACTCCCTCGCCTACCAGCTCGACCACGGCGTGCGGTTCCTGGAACTCGACGTGCACGACAACGGCTACTCGACGTCCCACGACTACGCCATCGGGCACGACTCCCCCGGCAACCTCGTGGACCACGGCGGCGGCAACCCGGCGTCGAACGACCTCCGCGACTGGCTGGCCGTGGTGAACACGTGGTCCGCGCAGCACCCGGCCGCCGCGCCGATCGTCGTCATGCTCGACCTCAAGGACGACCTGACCGACAACCCGTCGTTCGCCGCGGGCAACCTGACCGCGCTCAACCAGGAGCTGGAGTCGGTGTTCGGCGCGCGGCTGCTGCGGGCGCAGGACTACCCGGCGGCGCAGCCGGACGTCGACGCGCTGCGCGGGCGCGTGCTGCCGCTGCTGTCCGGCGACGGCGGCTCCCGCACCGAGTACAAGCGGGACGTCGGCTACCACCCGGCGGTCGCGCTGAACGGCCGCGGCCAGGTGGTCGAGGTGCACGACTCCGGGGCCGGCGCGCTCTGGTACTGGACCGGGACCTACGGCGCGGACGGGCGGGTCACCTGGCTGCGGCACGGGAAGTACGACAGCGGACAGACGCCGGCCGTCGCGCTCAACGACAACGGCGACCTGGTCGAGGTGCACCAGTCGCAGGGCGCGACCACGCTCTGGTACCACGCCGGCAAGCTCGGCGCGGACGGCGAGATCACCTGGCAGGCGAGCCACCAGTACGACAACGGCGTGCTGCCGACGGTCGCCTTCACCGACGCGACGCACCTGCGGGAGATCCACCAGAGCCAGAGCGGCAGCCAGAACTGGGCCTGGACCGGCGTACTGGCCGGGACCACGGTGTCGTGGACGGGCAACGCCAAGACCTCCGACGCGCCGTTCGCGAAGGCGACGGCGACCAGCGCCGGCCGCACCGTGTCCGTGTGGACCGGCGCCGACGGCCCGACCTCGGCGCAGACGCTGCGGGCCGACACCGACCGGGTCGGCGGCGACCGGATCCGCTACCGCCAGGTCGCCTTCGACGAGTTCCAGAAGGGTGACAGCGCGGAGCTGCAGCAAGGTGCGCTGTTCTACGGCGCCCCGGCGACGGAGCCGGCGTTCATCACCGCGGCCCGGCAGGCGGGCAAGCTGGTCCGCGGCTGGGACTTCGACTCGGCGAGCCAGGCCACCGCTCCCCTGGCGAACTACCCGGCGACGAACCACCCGTACGACGCTTGGTACCAGAACCTGCTCGCCCAGGCGGGCGCGGTCGAGTAGCGGGCCCGCCGGCGAAGGTCCGGAACTGTCGGTGCCCTCCGGTAGCGTGGAAAACGGGGGGCGCCCCCGCGGCTGACGGCGGCCGTCAGCGCTTGGCCAGGGAGTGGTAAGCGGCCCTGGCGAAGCTCGGCCGCATGAAGAACCCGACCGTCCTGATCTCCGGCGCGAGCATCGCCGGACCCGCCCTCGCCGGCCTGCTGACCCGCTACGGCCGCACCGTCACCGTCGTCGAACGCGCGCCCGCGCTGCGGCCCGGCGGCCAATCCGTCGACTTCAAGGGCGCCACCCACCGGACCGTCCTCGAGCGCATGGGCATCCTCGACGACGTCCTGGCGCGCCAGACCGGCGGGCAGGACCAGACGATCGTCGACGCCGCCGGCCGCGCGCGGGCCGTGATCCCCGGCGAATTCACCGGCGGCGACATCGAAATCCGGCGCGGCGACCTCGCCGAAATCCTCTCCGCGCACTCGGGCTGCGAGTACCTCTTCGGCGACACCATCACGTCCCTGACCGAAACCGCCGACGGTGTGGACGTCACCTTCGCCCACGCCGAGCCGCGCCGGTTCGACCTCGTCGTCGGCGCCGACGGCATCCACTCGAACGTCCGGCGGCTGGCGTTCGGCCCGGAGCGCGGCTACGTCCGGTACCTCGGCTACCACTACGCCCTGGCCGAGCTCGGCGAAGACATCGCCGACGGCGACGCGGTGATGTACAACGAGCCGGGCCGGATGGCCGCGGTCGGCGGTCCGAAGGCGTCGGCGTTCTTCGTGTTCGCCTCGCCCGAGCTGGACTACGACCGCACCGACACCGGCCGGCAGCGGCAGCTGCTGATGGACGCCTACCGGGGCGGCGGCTGGCGGCTGCCCGAGCTGACGGCCAGGATTCCGCAGGCCCGGGAGTTCTACCTGGACTCGCTCAGCCGCGTCACGATCGACCACTACGCCCGCGGCCGGGTCGTGCTGCTCGGCGACGCGGCCTACGGCAACACCCTCGGCGGCTTCGGGACCGGCCTGGCGGTCGTCGGCGCGTACGTGCTCGCCGGGGAACTGCTCGAAGCCGGCGGCGACCACCGGGTCGCCTTCGCCCGCTACGAGCAGCTGATGCGGGACTACGCGAAGGTCTCGCAACGCGGCAGCGCGGGCCCGTTCCTCGCGCCGCCGTCCCGGCTCCGGATCAAGCTGCGGGACCGGACGTTCAAGTCCCGCTTCCTGCTCGGCCTGATGCTCAAGGCGACCGACAGGTTCGCCACGGACATCGAGCTGCCGGACTACGCCCCGGGCTCGTAAGCCAGGTTCGGCCGCAGCCACTGCTCGACCTCGGCGATCTCGACACCCTTGCGGCGGGCGTAGTCCTCGACCTGGTCGCGGCCGAGCCGGCCGACGGTGAAGTAGCGGGAGTCCGGGTGGGCGAAGATCAGCCCGGACACGCTCGCCGCCGGCGTCATCGCGTACGACTCGGTCAGGGCCATGCCCAGCTCGTCCGCCTCCAGCAGCTCGAACAGCTCGCGCTTCTGGCTGTGGTCGGGGCTGGCCGGGTAGCCGAGCGCCGGGCGGATGCCGCGGAACCGCTCCGCGTGCAGGTCTTCCAGCTCCGGCTGCGCGTCCGGCTCGAACCAGTCGCGGCGGGCCCGCAGGTGGATGTGCTCGGCGAACGCTTCGGCGAGCCGGTCGGCCAGCGCCTTGACCATGATCGCGCGGTAGTCGTCCTGCTCGGCTTCGAACCGCTTGGCCAGCGCCTCGGCGCCGTGGATGGCCACCGCGAAGCCGCCGAGGTGGTCGCCGACCGGCGCGATGTAGTCGGCCAGGCAGCGGTTCGCGCGGTCGGCGGGCTTCTCCGTCTGCTGCCGCAGCATCGGGAACCTGACGTGCGCGTACTCGCCGTCGAGCAGGATGTCGTCGCCTTCGCTGTGCGCCGGCCAGAACGCGTACGCGCCCTTCGCGGTGAAACCGCCGTCGGCGATGATCTGGTCGAGCAGGGTGTTCGCGTCGTCGAACAGCTCGCGGGCGACCGGCTGGTCCAGGATGGCCGGGTACTTGCCCTTGAGCTCCCAGGCCAGGAACAGGAACTGCCAGTCGACCATCTCCCGCAGTTCCGCGATGCTCGGCTCGAGCACGCGGACGCCGGTGAACTCCGGCGTCGGCAGCCCGTCGAACGCGACCTTCTCGGGGTTCGCGCGGGCCTGCTCGAGGGTGAGCAGCGGGCGGCGCTGCTTGCTCGCGTGCTGCTCGCGCAGCACCTCCTGGTCGGCCCGGTTCTTCTCGGCCAGCACGACCGAACGGTCCGCGTCGAGCAGGTCCGACACCACGCCGACCACGCGCGACGCGTCGAGCACGTGCACGGTGACGTTGTCGTAGGCCGGGGCGATCTTGACCGCGGTGTGCTGGCGGGACGTCGTCGCGCCGCCGATGAGCAGCGGCAGCTTCAGGCCGCGCCGCTGCATCTCGGTGGCGACCGCGACCATCTCGTCCAGCGACGGCGTGATCAGGCCGGAGAGCCCGACGGCGTCGGCGCCTTCGGTCACCGCGGTGTCGAGGATCTTGGCCGCCGGCACCATCACGCCGAGGTCGATCACCTCGTAGTTGTTGCAGCCGAGCACGACGCCGACGATGTTCTTGCCGATGTCGTGGACGTCGCCCTTGACCGTGGCGAGCACGATCTTGCCCTGGCCACCGGTGGAGGCCAGGCGGCCTTCCTGGCGCGCCTTCTCCTTCTCCGCCTCCATGAAGGGCTCGAGGTAGGCGACGGACCGCTTCATCACGCGCGCGCTCTTGACCACCTGCGGCAGGAACATCTTGCCGGAGCCGAACAGGTCGCCGACGATCTTCATGCCGTCCATCAGCGGGCCCTCGATGACCTCGAGGGGCCGCGCCATCTGCTGCCGCGCCTCTTCGGTGTCGTCTTCGATGTAGTCGACGATCCCGTGCACCAGCGCGTGGGACAGCCGTTCACCGACCGTGCCTTCGCGCCAGGAGAGGTCGATGACGCGCTTGGTGCCGCTGCCCTTGACGTTCTCCGCGAAGCTGACGAGGCGGTCGGTGGCGTCTTCGCGCCGGTCGAAGAGCACGTCCTCGACCAGCTCGAGGAGGTCCTTCGGGATGTCTTCGTAGACGGCGAGCTGGCCGGCGTTGACGATGCCCATGTCGAGGCCGGCCTGGACGGCGTAGAAGAGGAACGCCGAGTGCATGGCCTCGCGCACGACGTCGTTGCCGCGGAAGGAGAACGACAGGTTCGAGATGCCGCCGCTGGTCCGCGCGCCGGGGCAGCGCTCCTTGATCCGGGGCAGCGCCTCGATGAAGGCCTTCGCGTAGCCGTTGTGCTCGGAGATGCCGGTGGCGACGGCGAGGACGTTGGGGTCGAAGATGATGTCCTCGCCCGCGAAGCCCGCCTTCTCCGTCAGCAGGTCGTACGCGCGGCCGCAGATCTCCACCTTGCGGTCGGCGGTGTCGGCCTGGCCCTGTTCGTCGAAGGCCATCACGACGACGCCGGCGCCGTAGTTCCGGATCGTGCGGGCCTGGGCGAGGAACGGCTCCTCGCCCTCCTTGAGGCTGATCGAGTTGACCACGCCCTTGCCCTGAAGGCAGCGCAGCCCGGCCTCGAGCACGGTCCACTTGGAGCTGTCGACCATCACCGGGATCCGGGCCACCTCGGGCTCGGTGGCGATCAGGTTGAGGAAGGTCGTCATCGCCTGCTCGGATTCGAGCAGGTCGGCGTCCATGTTGACGTCGAGCAGGTTGGCCCCGCCGCGGACCTGCTCCAGCGCGACGTCGACGGCGCCCTGGTGGTCGCCGGATTCGATGAGCCGCCGGAACCGCTTGGAGCCGGTGACGTTGGTGCGCTCGCCGATCATCACGAACCCGGTGTCGGCACCGATGGCGAACGGCTCGAGCCCGCTGAAGCGCATGTGCGTGCGCGGCGCCGGCACCTCCCGCGGGCTGAGGCCCTTCGCCGCGGCCGCGATCTTCCCGATGTGCGCCGGTGTCGTGCCGCAGCAGCCGCCGACCACGTTGACCAGGCCGTCCCGCACGAACCCGCCGAGCAGCCCCGCCGTCTCCTCCGGCGTCTCGTCGTAGCCGCCGAACGAGTTCGGCAGGCCGGCGTTGGGGTGACAGGCGACGTAGGTGTCGGCGAGCCGGGAGAGCTCCTCGACGTGCGGGCGCGCCTCCGCCGCCCCCAGCGCGCAGTTGACCCCCACGACCAGCGGTTTCGCGTGCTCGATCGAGCTCCAGAACGCCTCGACGGTCTGCCCCGACAGCGTCCGCCCGCTCAGGTCGACGATGGTGACGGAGATCCACAGCGGCAGGTGCGGGGCGACCTCGCGCGCGGCGGCGACCGCGGCCTTGCAGTTCAGCGTGTCGAAGATCGTCTCGATCAGCAGCAGGTCGACGCCGCCTTCGGCGAGCCCGGCGATCTGCTCGGCGTAGGTGGCTTTGACCTGCTCGAACGTGACGGCCCGGTACGCCGGGTCTTCGACCTTGGGCGACAGGCTGAGCGTGACGTTGAGCGGGCCGATCGAGCCGGCGACGAACTTGCCGCCCACTTCGTCGGCGGCCTGGCGGGCCAGCTGCGCGCCGCGGACGTTCATCTCGTGGACGTGGGCCTGCAGGCCGTAGTCGGCCTGGCCGATGCCGGTCGCGGTGAAGGTGTTGGTCGTGGTGATGTCCGCGCCCGCGGCCAGGTACTGGCGGTGGACGTCGAGGATGACGTCCGGGCGGGTGAGGTTCAGCAGGTCGGGGTCGCCGGTGACGTCGTGGGTGTGGTCGCCGAAGCGGTCGCCGCGGTAGTCGGCCGGGGTCAGCCCGGCGCCCTGCAGCATGGTGCCCCAGGCGCCGTCCAAGACGGCCACGCGCTGATCGAGCAGCTCGCGCAGGCGTGCGGTCGCGTCGAACGCCGTGGACTCGTGCGGGGTGTTCACCGGCAGCCTCCCTCGATCGGGAGGCGCCCTTGGTTGGTCATTCCCGGCCGAGCGTGGCGGACCCCGTGGTCCGTTGCAGCGCCTCTCGGCCTGTGGTCCACGGTATCGGAACCGGGCCCGCGCACGCCATCCCGCCCCGCCGGCGCGTCCACGGACTGGGACGCTGTCTGTCCACAAAGGAATGTACCGGCCACGCTGCCTCCTCGTCGCGATCGGTTCGGATCCGTCCACCATGCCGCACCCGGCAGGCGGCACTCTGCTCCCTGCCTGCTTACCCGGGCCGCTTCCACCATCGTTCGATCGGCGCACAATGTTACTCTCCGCGGTTGTCGTCATCACTTTTCGTACTGCCGAGCCGGCTTGAAAACTGAAACACGTTCTAATAAGCTCCCCCGGTGGACTACGGAACAGTGCTGTTCACCAGCGACCGGGGGATCACCCCGGCGGCCGCGGCGCGGGCCGCGGAAGCCGCGGGGTTCTCGACCTTCTACGTCCCCGAACACACCCACATCCCGGTGAAGCGCGAGTCACCGCACCCGCGCACCGGGGACGCGTCGCTGCCCGACGACCGCTACAGCCGCACGCTCGACCCGTGGGTCGCGCTGGCGACGGCGGCCTCGGTCACTTCGCGCATCCGGCTCTCGACCGCCGTGGCCCTGCCGGTCGAGAGCGACCCGATCACCCTCGCCAAGACGATCGCCAGCCTCGACCACCTCTCCGGCGGCCGGGTCACCCTCGGCGCCGGCTTCGGCTGGAACGTCGACGAGCTGACCGACCACGGCGTGCCCGGGAACCGCCGCCGCACCGCGCTGCGCGAGTACCTCGAGGCGATGAGTGCACTGTGGACGCAGGAGGAAGCCGCCTACGCCGGGGAGTTCGTCTCCTTCGGACCGAGCTGGGCGTGGCCGAAGCCGGTCCAGGCACACATCCCGGTGCTGCTCGGCGCGGGCCCGACCGAGAAGACGTTCCGCTGGATCGCCCGCCACGCGGACGGCTGGCTCACCACGCCGGCCGACACCGACCTGGACGGGCACGTGACGCTGCTCAAGGAAATCTGGGGCGCCGAAGGGCGCGAAGGTGCTCCGCTGATCTGCGCGCTCGGCGAGCGGCCGGACCCGGAACGCCTGGCGCACCTGGATTCCCTGGGCGTGACCGAGACGATCTTCGGCCTTCCCGACCGCGCGCCGGACGAGGTCGAAGCCTGGATCGGGCGGCTGGCGGGCAAGCTCGGCCTCGCCGCCGTGCCCGCGCACTGAACCGGCGGGACACGGACGAATCCGTGCCCCGCCGGTGTTCGACCCCCCGGGGTCAGCTCTTGGCCGCGACGCCCTGACGGGCCCGCAGGTCGAGTTCGATCTGTTCCAGGCTGCGGCCCTTGGTCTCCGGGACCAGCCACTTGGTGAGCACGAACAGCACCACGTTCACCCCGGCGAACAGGAACATCGAGCCGCCGATGCCGAGGGACTTCGGGTCGGAGATGATCGGGAACACCGCGCTCACGATGCCCGTCGCCGCCCACAGGACCACGCTGCTGACGCCCATGCCGGTGGCCCGGTACTTCAGCGGGAACACCTCGGACATCATCACCCAGACGACCGCGCCCCAGCCCAGCTCGTACCCGACCAGGTAGAGCACCATCATCACCAGCATCAGCAGGCCGCGCGTGCCGGTGTCGTGGACGTTCAGCACGACCAGGCCGGCCGCCACCAGCGTGACCACCATGATGACGTTGCCGATGAGCAGCAGCGGCTTGCGGCCCCAGCGGTCCACCACGAACACGACCCACGCGGTGAACAGGAACTTCGTCACGCCCAGCAGCACGCCGGACAGCAGCGCCGCCTGGGTGGCGAAGCCGAGCCCGATGAGCATCGTCGGGAAGTAGGCGTTGATCGCGTTGACGCCGCTGAACTGCTGGCCGATCGCGAGCAGCAGCGCGACGACGATCATCGGCCGCACGAAGCCGGAGAACAGGTCGCGGATGCGCGGCTTCTCCTCGGTGTCGAGCCGGATGACCTCGTGGATGGTCGCGATCTCTTCGTCCAGGTTCACGCTGCTGCCGTGCGCGCTGGCCAGGACCCGCCGCGCCTCGTCCTCCTGGCCGTTCTTGACCAGCCAGCGCGGCGTCTCCGGCAGGAACACCAGCCCGATGAGCAGGATCACCGCCGGCACGATCGCGCCGGCGAACATCCACCGCCACGCCGAGATCGGCCCGAGCCAGTAGCTGACCAGGAACGCGATCAGGATGCCCAGGACGATGAAGATCTGGTTGAGCGCCCCCATCGCGCCCCGCCACTTCGCCGGGGCCAGTTCGGACAGGTAGGTCGGGACGGTCGACGAGGAAAGCCCGATGCCCAGCCCGATGATCAGGCGCGAGAGCACCAGCAGCACGAACGTCGGCGAGAAGCTCGCCGCCAGCGTGCCCACGATGACGATGCCCGCGGCGACCATGATCGTGCGGCGCCGGCCGAGGGCTTCGTTGGTGCGGCTGGACAACAGCGCGCCGACGATCGCACCGACCGACAGGCTGGCGGTGATCACGCCCTTGTCCCAGCTGGTCAGCGCCCACAGTTTCCCGATGAACGGGAGCACCCCGGAGATCACGCCGAGGTCGTAGCCGAAGAGGATGCCGCCGAGCGCGCCGAAGAAGTACAACGTTGTTCGGCCGATGTGCCGCGCCGATGCTGTCTGTGTACTTGACTGATCGGTCATTGCCGGGTCGCCTCTTTCTTGAGTGCAGTCGAGCGTAGGTCCAGTCCAGCCAGCGGCCACCACACTCACACGCCGGAAAATGGCGGGCAAGAAGATCCGCGATAACAATTCAGACACCTGATCGTCATTCACGTATGTGATTCCGGCAAAAGCGGCACCCACCGGACGCGAAGCCGGGTCCCACTCCGTCTCTGATCCACTGTGGACAGTGTGGATCGCCGAAATCGTCGAACGCTTTACAACGCTCCGAACACTGGTTTACCGTCCCTCTGGAAGCGCTCCCAGAATGTGGAGGCAGAGGTGCACAACGTCGTGCCAGAAACTCATTCCCCCGTCGGGTTCCGGTCAGCGAGACGGCTGCTCGCCAGTGCGCTCGCCGTTCTCGTGCCCGCCGTCGTCGCGGTCACCGCCGGCGCACCGGCCTCCCCCGCCGCGCCGGCGGCCGCCACCACGACGTGGCGCAACGCCGAGATCGCCGGCGGCGGGTTCGTCCCCGGGATCGTCTTCAACCAGACCGAACCCGGGCTGGTCTACGCCCGCACCGACATCGGCGGGGCGTACCGGTGGAACACCGCCACCGGCCGCTGGCTGCCGCTGCTGGACTCGGTCGGCTGGACCGACTGGGGGCACAACGGCGTCGTCAGCCTCGCCACCGACGCGGTCGACCCGAACCGCGTCTACGTCGCCGCCGGGATGTACACCAACAGCTGGGACCCGAACAACGGCGCCATCCTGCGCTCGGCCGACCGCGGCGCCACCTGGCAGGCGGCGGCGCTGCCGTTCAAGCTCGGCGGCAACATGCCCGGCCGCGGCATGGGTGAGCGGCTCGCGATCGACCCGAACCGCAACAGCGTCCTCTACCTCGGCGCGCCGAGCGGGAACGGGCTGTGGCGCAGCACGGACTCCGGTGTCACGTGGGCGAAGGTCACCAGCTTCCCGAACCCGGGCAACTACGCGCCCGACCCGAGCGACACGACGGGCTACTCCAGCGACATCGAAGGCGTCACCTGGGTGACGTTCGACCCGTCGACCGGCACCCGCGGGAGCACCACGCAGACGATCTACGCCGGTGTCGCGGACAAGCAGAACACCGTCTACCGCAGCACCGACGGCGGCACGACGTGGGCGCGGCTGGCCGGCCAGCCCACCGGGTTCCTGGCGCACAAGGGCGTCGTCGACCCGGCCGGCGGCTACCTCTACCTCGCGACCAGCGACACCGGCGGCCCCTACGACGGCGCGAAGGGCGACGTCTGGAAGTACGCCACGAAGACCGGCACCTGGACGCGGATCAGCCCGATCCCCTCCGACAGCTCCGACGACTACTTCGGCTACAGCGGGCTGACGATCGACCGGCAGCACCCGAACACGCTGATGGTGGCCACGCAGGTGTCGTGGTGGCCGGACGTGATCTTCTTCCGCAGCACCGACGGCGGCGCCACCTGGACCCGGATCTGGGACTTCTCGAGCTACCCCGACCGGTCGCTGCGCTACACGCAGGACGTCTCCTCGGTGCCGTGGCTGACCTTCGGTGTCCAGGCCGCTCCCCCGGTGCCCTCGCCCAAGCTCGGCTGGATGACCGAGTCGGTGGAGATCGACCCCTTCGACTCGAACCACCTGCTCTACGGCACCGGCGCGACCATCTACGGCACGTCCGATCTCACGAAGTGGGACAGCGGCGGGAAGATCACGATCAAGCCGGTCGTCGGCGGCCTCGAAGAGACCGCGGTGCTCGACCTGATCAGCCCGCCTTCGGGCGCTCCCCTGCTGTCCGGCCTCGGTGACATCGGCGGGTTCCGGCACGACAGCCTCGACGCGGTCCCGGCCACCATGTTCACGCAGCCGGTGTTCACCACGACCACCAGCCTCGACTACGCCGAACTGAACCCGGCGACGATCGTGCGCGCCGGCACGCTCGACCGGTCCGCGCGGCCGAACGACAACCGGATCGCCTTCTCCACCGACGGCGGGAAGAACTGGTTCCAGGGAGCGGAGCCGGGTGGGAACGCCAGCGGCGGCACGGTGGCCGCGGCCGCCGACGGCAGCCGGTTCGTCTGGAGCCCGGACGGCGCGAACGTCAGCTACTCCGTCGGCTTCGGCTCGTCGTGGACGGCGTCGGCGGGCCTCCCGGCCGGCGCGGTGGTCGAGTCCGACCGGGTCGACCCGAAGCGGTTCTACGGGTTCGCGGCGGGCAGGTTCTACGTCAGCACCGACGGCGGTGCGAACTTCACCGCGACCGCGGCCACCGGGCTGCCCGCCGGCTCCGCGCACTTCAAGGCGATGCCGGGCGTGGCCGGGGACATCTGGCTGGCCGGCGGCTCCGGCGCGGCGTACGGCCTGTGGCACTCCACGAATTCCGGAGCGTCCTTCACGAAACTGGCGAACGTCGCCGAAGCCGACAACATCGGGTTCGGCAAGGCCGCGCCCGGCCGGACGTATGCCGCGTTGTACACGATCGCCGGCATCGGCGGGGTGCGCGGGATCTTCCGCTCGGACGACGCGGGAGCTTCGTGGACGCGGATCAACGACGACCGGCACCAGTACGGCAACATCGGGGCGGCGCTGACCGGCGATCCGCGCGTGTACGGCCGGGTGTACGTGGGCACGAACGGCCGCGGCGTGATCGTGGGCGAGTCCGGGGGCAGCGAGCCACCGCCGCCCACGAGCACCACGCCGACCACCACCACGACGACCCCGACGACCACGACTCCGACGACCACCACCACGCCCACGACGACCACCACGCCGGTGCCGTCGGGGTCCTGCACCGCGGCCTACACGATCACCAACCACTGGCAGGGCGGGTTCCAGGCCTCGGTGAAGGTGGGCAACACCGGCACCGCCGCGGTGACCGGGTGGACCGTCACGTGGACCTACGCCGACGGGCAGCGGGTGACGCAGGCGTGGAACGCGCAGGTCACCCAGAACGGCGCGGCGGTGACGGCGCTGGACGCGGGCTGGAACAAGACCATCCCCGCGGGCGGGAGCGCGGAGTTCGGGTTCACCGGGACGGCGGGGACGGTGAACGGCAAGCCCGCGGCGATCTCGCTCAACGGGAAGGCCTGCACGACGTCCTGAGCAGGTGCCGCGAATGACTCGTTCGGGGCCGCCAAGGTCCGAATGAGTCATTCGCGACCTCGGGGAGCGCGGGCGGGAAGGGGGTTTCAACCCACCCCCAGGCGGTTGAAACCCCCTCCCCGCGCCCCCAGTCCGGGGCCTCGGCCCCGAGCAGCCGCAGCCTGCTCGGGGCGACATCCCCGGTGAGGTCCACTCTTCCCGGTGCCGACGGCAGCCGCCATTCCTGCCCAAAGGGGACTTTTTCGGCTGTTCATAACCCCGCTGAGCTGCGGAAACACGCTGAAGAGGTGCCGAAAATACCCACCCGGGCGGGCAAAAGTTACCCGGCGGACAGCGCCGGCTCAGGCACTCTCCAGCACGACCTTCCCGACGTGGGTCCGGGACTCCAGGTGCTTGAGCGCCTCGGCCACCTCGTCGAAGGCGAACCGGCGGTCGATCACCGGCTTCAGGCCGGTCCGCTCGATCGCCCGGTTCATCGCCCGGAACGTCTCGCGGGAGGCGTTGGTGAGGCCGCGCAGGGTCAGCTGCTTGACCAGCACCAGGATCGGGTCGGCGGCGCCTTCGTGGGTCAGGACGCCGGCGACGCTGACGTGCCCGCCGTACCGCGCGGCGAGCATCGACTGGCCGATCGTGCCGCCGCCACCGACGTCGACGACGTGGTCGACACCGCCGCCGGTCAGATCGGCCACCGCCGCTCCCCACTCCGGGGTGGTCACGTGGTTGAGCGTCTCGGCCGCCCCGAGCGCGCGCAGCCGCTCGAGCTTCTCGTCCGAGCCGGACGTCGAGACGACGTGGGCGCCGCCGAGCGCGGCGAACTGCAGCGCGAACGTGGACAGGCCGCCGCTGCCGAGGGTGAGCACGGTCTGCCCCGGCGTCAGCCGGCCTTCCTCGACGACGGCGCGCCAGGCCGTCACGCCGGCGCTGGGCAGCGTGGCGGCTTCGGCGTAGTCGAGGTGCGCGGGCACCGCCACCAGGGCGTCCTCGGCGAAGACGGCGTACTCCGCGAGTACGCCGTCGAGAGTGCCGCCCAGGTCGTCCGCGGTCTTCTCCGGCGTGCCGGGACCGGCCAGCCAGTCCGGGAAGTACGTCGCCGCCACCCGGTCGCCCGTGGTCCAGGCCCGCACCCCGGCACCGACCGCGACGACCTCGCCCGCGCCGTCGGACAGCGGGATCACGTCGGGCTTCACCGGCTTCGGGTAGAAGCCCTTGAGGATCATCAGGTCACGGGCGTTGACCGCCCACCCGCGCAGCCGGACCAGGACCTGGCCGGGACCGGGCTCGGGAACGTCCCGCTCGCCCAGGACGAGCCCGGCGCCGGGGCGGGGCAGGGAAAAGAACTTCACAGCAGCTCCAAGAGGTCGGGGACACGCCTCACCGCGGCCAGTGTGTCGAAGCCGCGAGCTCGCCGTCGACGGCCGCCAGCAGTTCCGGGGTGAGTCCGGCGAGCGAGGTCGCGAAGTGGCGGACGCCGAGGGCGGCCATGAACTCCCGCTGCCGCGCGTGAGCGGGGCTCGACGGGAACCCGACGAACCCGGCGCCGTGCGCGCGGGCGTCCTCGGCGACCCGGCTGACGTCGTCGACGAACACGATTTCGTCGAAGGCGACGCCGAACACGGTCCGCGTGATGTGGTCGACGCCCGGACGGTGCTCGTTGATGCTCACGTAACCCACCTCGGGATCGAGCAGGTCCGCGAAGTCACCCAGGTACCGGTCGAAGGTGTGCTCGCGGGTCCGGCCGCCGTAGCAGACCAGCCGCACGGGGAGCTTCGCCAGCGCCTCCAGGCAGTCCCGCGCGCCTTCGGCCACCCGGATCGGGTGCTCGGCCAGGTAGTCCTGCCGCGCGGCCCACAGCTGTTTCAGCGTCTGCTCGGCCGGCTGGTCCAGACCGCAGAGGCGGGTGATCTTTTCGGCGACGACGATGTCGCGCAGCCCGATGACGTCCCGCTCGGCCGCGGCGTCGTAGCGCCCGCCGTGCTCGGTGACGAACCGGGCGATCATGGCCAGGTAGGTGTCGTCGATGAGCACGCCGTCGCAGTCGAGCGCGACCACGCGCAGCTTTTCGAACCGGCTCACCGCTGCGCGAACACTTCCCGCGCGGCCGCGATGGCGTTGAGCGCGGCCGGGAAGCCGCAGTAGAACGCCAGGTGCAGCACGGTTTCCACGGCCTCCTGCTCGGTGCCGCCGACGTTGAGCAGCCCGTGGATGTGCACCTTCAGCTGCGGCAGCGCGGTACCCAGGGCGACGCAGGCGGCGATCGTGACGATCTCGCGGTGGCGCAGGCTCAGGTGCGGCCGGGTGTAGATCTCGCCGAAGGTGAATTCGACGATGTAGGCGGCCAGGTCCGGGGCGATGTCCCGCAGTCCCGCGGCGACCTTCTCCCCCGCCTCGCCGTCGACGGCCCGCATCGCCGCCAGGCCGCGCTCGTAGCGGTCCTCGATGCCCGCCCACGGCACGTCGGCGACCTCTTCGGCCGGGGCCGGCTCCTCCTCGGGCAGCCCCGCGAAGGCCGCCTTGAGGGCCCCCAAGGCGTTGAGCGTGGCCGGGAACCCGGCGAACGAGCTGACGTGGATCACGGCCTCGATCAGCTGACGGCGGGTGCAGCCGACGTTGAGCGCGGCCTTGGCGTGGAACTGCAGCTGCGAACCGGCGTAGCCGAGGGCGGTGAGCGCGGCGACGGTCACCAGCTGCCGCTCCGGCAGCGGCAGGCCGGGCCGGTGGTAGACGTCGCCGTAGATGAACCCGACGCACTGCTCGCCGAACTCCGCCTCCCCGATGCTCTCGAACAGGTCCAGCACGGCCGGCCGGTCGGCCCCGCCGAGTTGCTGGATGAGTTTCAAGCCCTGGGCGAAGGACGCGGAGCGGTCCTGCTGCTGCAGGTCGGACATCGTGGAGTGGTTTCCCTTCCGGTTCGGGGCCGGCCGCGGCTCAGCCGAGGTAGGCCCGGGTGGCCTGGCCGGCCTTGCGGCGTTCGAGGGTGCCGACGCGCCCCTGGGCGATCATCGAGTACTCGATGCCGGCGGTGGCCACGGTGCGCCCCTGCTGGCGCACCGACGTCGTGGCGCGGAACTTGAGGTGGGTGTCCCGGTCGAGGTCGGATTCGACGATCAGCGACTCGACCGTGGCCGGGAGCGGGAACAGGAAGTCCTGGAAGGACAGGTCGATCCGCTTCCACACCCCGGCGTAGGCCACCGGGGAGAGCCCGGGGCGGATCGCGGTCTCGAACTGCGCGATGCAGATCTGCCGCATCGCCTCGATGATCACGATGCCCTGCACGTGCTCGCCGGTGTGGTGGTCGAGGACCAGCTCGTTGTCGCGGTGGATCCGCAGCTCGGCCCGGCAGTGCGTGGGGGCCGGGCTGTGCACGCCGGCGAGCAGGACGTTCTCCGGCCGGTCCTTGTGGACGACGACGGGTGGCTCGGACGGCCGCCGGAACGTGGCCGGGTCCGCGAGGCACACCGTTCCTTCGCTCTTCTCGCAAGCGGTTTCGAGCCGCTCGGCGTCGGTCGCGTCGATGCCCTGGCCGAAGTGGACGATCCAGTGGCAGCCCGGTACCACCGGGCCGCCGGGGCCGAGCAGGGCCAGCAGGCCCGACAGCGTGAACACCCGGTCCTCCCGGGCGAACTGCGCGAAGCGGTCGGCGACCACGACGACGTCCCGCCGGGTGCGCCCCTCGAACGCCCAGGCCGCGCACGGGGTCATCGGGCACGAGACGTCGTGCGGTGCCACCTCGGGCGCCTCCGTCCGGGTCGGGTCTGGCGTCACGGCCGCGCCGAAGCGTGGGCGTCCTGGAGTGCTTCGGCGATGGTGCGGGCCGTCGTGGCCGACCGCCAGCGCGGCGCGGCCAGCTCGGTGACCATCAGCTTCAGCATGGCGCGCACCATGTCCGGCTGCTTGCCCACCCCCGCTTCCAGCAGCGGTCCGACCTGCGCGGCGGCGCCGTCGAGGTCGTCGAGCCGCAGGTGGGCGCGGCCCGTGTCGATCCGGATCATCGGATCCATGGCTTCCCAGCGGTTTTCCGTCGACAGCTTTTCGAAGGCTTCGCGGGCGGTGGAGAACTCGCGCAGCGCGGCCGAGGCCTGCCCGACCGAAAGCAGCGCGTTGCCCGCCATGTAGTGCCGCCGGTCCTTGGTGATGTTGAAGAAGCTGTCCTCCCCGCCGGCCCCCAGGTCCGGGTCCTCGATGGCCGTCCAGCGCGCGATCGCGTCCAGCACCTGCCGCTCCGCCCGCACCGACGACCAGCCGCGCGCCTCGGCGAGGATGAGCGGGGCGTCCGTGAGGCGCCCGCCCACCTGGTAGTTGAGCCCGTCGGCGGCGAGCTTAGCGGACTCGATGCCGTTCCCGGCCCAGAACGCCACGCGGGCCTGGGACGTGCGCACCCAGCGCCGGGCGAGGAAGTCGTCGGCGTACTGGGTGTAGAGCCAGGCGGCGGAATTGAGTTCGCGCGAGAGCCGGTACCGGCCCAGGTCCCCGGCGATCCAGGCCATCATCGCGCTCGACTTCGCCCCGACGAGCAGGAGGTCCTGCGTCTGTTTCGGCCGCTGACGCCCCTTCAGCAGGAACGCGGTCCGGTCGGCGATCACCGCGAGCTGGCCGAGGATGGAATCGGGCGCCATGCGGGTGTAGGCGCCGCCGAGGAAGTCGAGGTCTGCCCACAGATCGTCGAGCTGGGCGTCGTCCACGTTGGTGCTGGTGAGCAGCATGGCGTCGCCCAGGGCGCCGGCGCCGATCTCCTCGTCCGCCCGGGCGGCGATGCGTGCCGGCGGCGCCGCGGGCTCGGGGGCCGCGGCGATCGCGGGCTCCGGGTCGGCGTGGTACTCGGCGAGGTCCTTGGCCGGCAGCTGCTCGAGATCACGCAGGCCCAGCAGGCACTTCCAGCCGGTGCCGTAGACCTTGGCCAGCACCCGCAGCGCCGCGACGGTGGGCCGGACCCCGCGGTCGGGCCACTGTTCGTACTCCCAGATCCGGGTGCCGCGCATGCCCGCCCTGGGGTCTCCGGTGACGGCGTTGTACTGGTGCGCCGCGACGTCCAGGGAGAGCTCGGACGCCAGCCGCCACGCCGTGCGCGGCGGGATCCCGCACTCGACGATCAGGTTCTTCGCCACCTGGGCCGGGATCGCCTCCTCGGGAAAGCCCAACGCGGTCAGCCTGTCCCGCAGTTGCGCTCGGTAGGGCTTGCTCCCTGGTTTGGCCTGTCGACTCATCGTTCATCCAACGATTTCCGGAGTACGGGGGCTCCCCACGACGACCCTACCGCAGCGTGACGGCGGCGGCCCAGGTCGTCACGCGGGCGGGAACCGTGTGATTTCCGAGAAGTTGAGTACGCAACAAGGATTTCCGCCGGACGAGTCCGCACGTCCCCGCCTGAGAGCGCTCCCAATTCCGGCCGCCGGCGCCCGTTCGTAATCTTGGGAAGGATTTTTCGGAATCCACCCCAACGGCGGCGTCCCGGCCCCTGCCCCGGTGGCGCACTGCGACGGGGACATGTCCTGCGCCCCAACGAGTTCGGCCGTTCAGGAGCGTTCAGTGGCGAGGCCGGGCGCACCGGCTGCGGAAAACGGACCACCGGATGGGCCTGCGTCCGGGTCCCTCTTTACAAGCGCGACACACCGGGGTTACCTTTCCGGCGGCTGGAAGCGCTCCCATGCCAGGTCGCCTCGCCAGAACGCGGCCACCACCCAGGGGCGTCGTGGTGCAGGCCACGGCGCCCCTGTCCGCGTCCGGAGGAGGAGCCATCCCATGAACAGGACCGCCGGCGCACTGGCCGCGCTCTGCCTCGCCGCGGCCGGCACCACCGCGATCGTCGTGGCCGGTCCGGCCGCCGCCGCGCCCGCGTGCTCGGTCGCCTACCGCCTCAACCAGTGGCAGTCCGGGTACACCGCCGACCTCACGGTGACCAACGGCGCCACCGCGGTCTCCTCCTGGACACTCACCTGGCACTACGCCGGGAACCAGTCCGTCACGTCCGCGTGGAACGCCACCGTCCGCCAGAGCGGGACCGCGGTCACCGCGCAGAGCCTGTCCTACAACGGCGCGCTGCCGGCCGGCGGCTCGGTTTCCTTCGGCTTCCAGGGCACCTACAGCGGGACGAACGACACGCCCACGGACTTCGCGCTCAACGGCGTCTCGTGCGGCGACCCCGCGCCCCCGACCTCGACCACGCCGACCACCCCCACGACACCGACTACCCCGACGACGCCCACCACCCCGACCACGACGACGTCCGGACCGCCGCCCGCCGGCTGCGCGAGCGCCACGATCTGCGACGACTTCGAGCAGCAGACCGGCAGCACCCCGGGCGGCCGGTGGACCGTCGGCGCGGCCAACTGCACCGGCACCGGCACGGTCGCCGTCGACACCTCGGTCGCGCACTCGGGCGGCCGCTCGGTCAAGGTCGCCGGCCAGGGCGGCTACTGCAACCACGCCTTCCTCGGCACCAGCCTCACCGGCGTCGGCTCGAGCCACCTCTTCGGCCGGTTCTGGGTCCGGCACACGACGGCGCTGCCCACCGGGCACGTCGCCTTCATGGCGATGCGCGACAACGCCGACGGCGGCCGCGACCTGCGCGCCGGCGGGCAGAACCGGGCGCTGCAGTGGAACCGCGAGTCCGACGACGCGACGCTGCCCGCGCAGAGCCCGGCCGGGGTGGCCCAGAGCGTCCCGCTGGCCACCGGCACCTGGTCGTGCTTCGAGTTCGAGGTCAACGGCGGTGCGGGGCAGCTGCGGACGTGGCTGAACTCCACCGAGGTGCCCGGCCTGGTCGTCGACGGCGTGCCGACGCCCGACATCGACCAGCAGTGGCTCGCCAAATCCTGGCACCCGGCCCTGACCGACCTGCGGCTCGGCTGGGAGAGCTACGCCGGCGACGCCGACACGCTCTGGTTCGACGACGTCGCCGTCGGCACTTCCCGGATCGGCTGCTGAGGCGTCCCGGCTACCGGCCGAGGACCTTCTCGATCCCGGCCAGCTCGTCGTCGGTGAACTCGAGGTTCGCGGTGGCGGCGACGGTGTTCTCCAGCTGGGCGACGCTGCTCGCGCCGATCAGCGCGGAGGTGACGCGGCCGCGGCGCAGGACCCAGGCGATGGCCAGCTGGGCCAGCGTCTGCCCGCGCTGCCCGGCGACTTCGTTCAGCGCGCGGATGGTCGCCAGGGTGTCCTCGGTCAGCCGGTCGCCGGTGAGGAACGGGCTGGTGCCGGCCGCGCGGGAGTCGGCCGGGATGCCGTCGAGGTAGCGGTCGGTCAGCAGGCCCTGGCTCAGCGGCGAGTACGCGATCGAGCCGACGCCGCGGGAGTCGAGGGTGTCGAGCAGGCCGTCTTCGACCCAGCGGTCCAGCATCGAGTACCGCGGCTGGTGGATCAGCAGCGGCGTCCCCAGCTCCTTCAGCGCGGCGAGCGCGGCCTCGGTCTGCTCCGGCGAGTAGTTCGAGATGCCCGCGTACAGCGCCTTCCCCGACCGGACGGCGGTGTCGAGCGCGCCCATCGTCTCCTCGATCGGGGTGTCCGGGTCCGGGCGGTGCGAGTAGAAGATGTCGAAGTGGTCCAGCCCGGTGCGGGCCAGGCTCTGGTCGAGGCTCGCCAGGAGGTTCTTGCGGGAGCCCCACTCGCCGTAGGGGCCGTCCCACATCAGGTAGCCCGCCTTGGACGAGACCAGGATCTCGTCGCGGTAGGGGCGGAAGTCGGCGGCGAAGTGCCGCCCGAAGTTCGCCTCGGCCGAGCCGGGCGGCGGGCCGTAGTTGTTGGCCAGGTCGAAGTGCGTCACCCCGAGGTCGAACGCCCGGCGCAGCACGGCCCGCTGGACGTCGAGGGGTTTGTCGTCGCCGAAGTTGTGCCACAGGCCGAGCGACACGGCGGGCAGCTTCAGCCCGCTGCGCCCGGCCCGCCGGTAAGGCATGTCCGCGTATCGGTCTTCGGCCGCGGCGAAAGGCGACATGGTGCTCCTTCTCGGAAGGGGGCGGCGAGCGGTGGTGAGTTCGCCCGAGTCTAGCCGCGGGTGATCACCGCGCCGGCGAACGACGCCGCGGGCGGCAGGTCCGGCAGCACCGTCGCCTGGTAGGCGTGGTAGACGTCCGGCTTGCCGGCCCACACCGTCGCGGCGGGCCGGTTGCCCGGGTCGAGTTCGTGGTGCCACGAACCGAGTTCGCGGTCGACGAAGCAGGCTTCGGCGTGCGCGCACCATTCCCCGAAGCGGGCGAGGTAGGCCGGGTCACCGGTTTCCTGGTGCAGCGTCCACGCCGCGGCCATCGCCTCGGTGACCACCCAGTGCAGCCGGGTGCGCACCACCGGCGTCCCGGCGAAGTCGGTCGTGTAGACGAACCCCGGCCGTCCGTCGACGGCCCAGCCGTACCGGACGGCCGCCTCGAAGAGCGCGGCGGCGTCGGGCACCAGCCACGGCGGCGCGGCGTCCCCGAGCGCCCGTCCGAGGTGGACGGCCAGCCGCGCCCATTCGAAGAGGTGCCCGATGGTCGCCCCGAACGGGCGGAACGGGTGGGCGGGCTCGCCGCGGTTGAACTCCAGCCGGACGCGCCAGTCCGGGTCGTAGTGCTCCGGGAGCAGCCAGCCGTGCGCGCGGGCTTCGCCGTGGATCAGGCGCTCCACAATGGACAGCGCACGCGCCGCCCACACCGGGTCGCCGGTGACGTCGGCGGCGGCCAGGAAGGCCTCCACGGTGTGCATGTTGGCGTTGGCGCCGCGGTAGTCCTCCAGGCGCGTCCAGCCGCGGTCCCAGACGTCGGCGACGAGCCCGGCCGACGGCTCCCAGAACCGGCGTTCGACGACTTCGAGGGCTTCGCCCAGCAGCCGTTCCCCGCCTTCGGCACCGGCCGCGGCCGCGCTCGCGGCCGCCAGCACGACGAACGCGTGCTCGTAGGCCCGCTTTTCGGGCAGGGCCGTCGAGGCGTACCAGCCGCCGTGCTCGGCGTCCCGCAACGGGCCGGTCAGCGCCGCGACGCCGTGGGCGACCTGCTCGCCGGTGTCCGCTCCCCGCAGCGACGCGAGCGCGAAGACGTGCGTCATCCGGCAGGTGATCCAGGTCTCGACGGGTCGGTCGAGCACCGGCCGCCCGGCGTCGTCGAGCCAGGCGAACCCCCCGGCCGGGTGCGCCGCGCCGCGGGCGAAACCGAGCAGCCGGGCGGGTTCGGCCCGCACCCAGGCGGGAACCGAAGACGGACTGTCCACTCTCTGCCTTTCTCCACCGGCGCGCCCCGTTCGACGGCCCCCGCCAACGTAGGCCAAGGCCCCCGCCCCGGCCATCGCGGGCTGTTCCGGAAGTGACCCCCACCGCGTATCCTGACCTTGGAAGCGCTCCCAGTCTTCGACGCACGCAACCCAATGAAGGGACTGACGTGACCAGGAGACGAAGTACCATCCTCGCCGCCGTCACCGTGCTGCTGGCGAGCCTGACCGCGATCCTGCTGAACACCGGGACGGCCGAGGCGCACGGTGCCATGATGAAACCGGGCAGCCGGACCTTCCTGTGCTGGCAGGACGGGCTCAGCTCGACGGGTGAAATCAAGCCCCAGAACCCGGCCTGCGCGGCCGCGGTGGCGGTCAGCAGCGCCAATTCGCTGTACAACTGGTTCGGCGTGCTGCGGTCCGACGGCGCCGGGCGCACCCGCGGGTTCATCCCCGACGGGAAGCTGTGCTCGGGCGGGAACCCGAACTACGCGGGCTTCGACGGGGTCGGCAACTGGCCGCTGACCCACCTCTCGGCCGGTGCGCAGTTCGACTTCTCGTACAACGCGTGGGCGGCGCACCCGGGCTGGTTCTACACGTACGTGACCAAGGACGGCTGGAACCCGAACCAGCCGCTCACCTGGGACTCGCTGGAGGACCAGCCGTTCCTGACGGTGGACCACCCGCCGGTGACCGGCCAGGTCGGCACGGTGGACGGCCAGTACAAGTGGAGCGGCGCGCTGCCGTCGAACAAGTCCGGCCGGCACATCATCTACTCGGTGTGGAAGCGCTCGGACAGCGCCGAGACCTTCTACGGCTGTTCGGACGTCACCTTCGACGGCGGGCACGGCGAGGTCACCGGCGTGAAGGACCCGGGCACCGGCACGACGACCACGCCCACGACCCCGACGACCCCCACCACCCCGACCACACCCACCACCCCGACGACGCCCACCACGCCCACCACGCCGACCACCCCGACGACTCCGGCGGGCTCGTGCATGGCGATGTTCGAGATCACCAACACCTGGAGCGGCGGCTACCAGGCCACGGTGACGGTGATGAACCACGGCACGCGGGCGTTCACGAGCTGGCAGGCCGGGTGGACCCTGCCGGCGGGCCAGACGGTCGCCAGCGTGTGGAACGGCACGCTGAGCCAGTCCGGTTCGGCGGTCACGGTCCGCAACGCCAACTGGAACGGCACCGTCGCGGCCGACGGCACGACCACCTTCGGGCTGGTCGTCAACACCACGGGAGGCAGCGCGGCACCGTCGCCGACGTGCCAGGGCACCTGAATCGTCCTGAGTGGACAGTCCGTGAAGGCCACCGCGAGGGACTCGGAGTTCCTCGAGGTGGCCTTCACGGATTCGCCGGGCCGGTGCTGCCGCGGGTGATCAGCCGCGGCCGGGAGGCGCAGACGTCGCCGGGGCGCTCCCCCGCCAGCACGTCGTGCAGGACGGAGGCCGCGAGCGCGCCGAGTTCGGCCAGCGGCCGCCGGATCGCGGTGAGCGCGGGGCGGACCAGCCGGCAGAGCGGGGTGTCGTCCCACGACACCACCGAGAGGTCCTTCGGCACCGCCAGGCCGAGTTCGCGCGCGGCCGCGAGCGCGGCCACCGCCAGGTCGTCGGTGTCGCACAGCAGCGCCGTCGGCCGCGGGCGCGCGGCCAGCACCCGGCGGACCGCGTCGGCCGACGGTTCGGGGTGGACGGTGCCCGGGTACGGGAGGCCGGTCGCCGCCGTCGTGAACGCCCGCCGCCGCGCCGCGGGGTCGGCGAACACCGCCGCACCCGCGATGCGGACCACGTGCCGGTGCCCCAGCGCCGCCAGGTACGCCAGCGCTTCGGCGGCCCCGGTGACGTCGTCCACGAGCACCGAGGGCACCCCCGGCACGCCGCCCGGCCCGCCGAGCACGACCGCCGGCAGGCCGATCCGCACCAGCTCGGCCGCACAGCCCGGCGTGGTGAGCAGCACGCCGTCGACCTTCCGCTCGGCCCGCCACCGGCGGTAGACGGCCAGCGCGGCGTCGCGCCCGGCGGCGACCTGCACCAGCAGCTCGCCCTCGAACCCGTCGAGCAGGGCCGGGACGAACACCTCCGGGGGCCGGTCGAGCACCAGGCCCAGCGCCCCGGCCCGGCCGCCGGACAGCGCCCGCGCGGTGCTGCTGGGTGCCCACCCGAGCTCCCGGGCGATCTCGGTGATCCGCCGCCGGGTGGCCTCCGAGACGCCGGGGCGGCCGTTGAGGGCGTAGGAGACCGCGCCTTTGGAGACGCCGGCTTCCTTCGCGATGTCGGTGATCGTCGGACGCTTCATCGCAGCCTTCCTTCACACCACGAGTCTGTGCTCCACGGGTCTGGGCATGCCGGGTCCGGGCTCCCCGGGTCCGGGCTCCCCGGGTCTGGGCACCCCCGGTCCGGAAACGACAGGTCCCGAAACCACCGGGGCCGGAGCCCGCGGTCCGTGTCCGCGCGGACACCCGCTGTCGCGCACCTTGACACCCGCCGCACCGGGAAACAAGACTCGCCCCGGGAGCGCTCCCAGCCAACGGGGGCCGGGAGCGTGCCGCGGATGGGGAGTGCGCGCGCATGAGGCAGATCCGAAGACAACCGGCCTTCGCCGCCGTCGTCGTCCTGCTCTTCCTGATCGGGGGATGCGGACCGGGCACGCCGGAGCGGATCACGCTCACGGTGTCGACGTTCGGCCAATTCGGCTACGAGGACCTCATCCCCGGTTACGAGTTCACCCACCCCGGCCTCACCATCCGCCAGGTCCGGACCGAGCAGGGCGGACCGTACCACCAGGACCTGCTGGACAAGCTGCAGAAGGGCCAGGAGCTCGCCGACATCCAGGCCGTCGAGGAGGGCCACCTCGCCGACGTGCTCGCGTTCGCGGACAAGTTCGCCGACCTGACCGAGATCGGCCCGCCCGACGTGAAACCCGGCCGGTGGCTGGAGTGGAAGTACGAGGCCGGCCGCAGCAAGGACGGCAAGCTCGTCGGCTACGGCACGGACATCGGCCCGCTGGCCATGTGCTACCGCAAGGACCTGCTCGAAGCGGCCAACCTGCCCACCGACCCGGGCTCGGTGAAGACGATGTTCGCGACCTGGGACAGCTTCTTCAAGGCCGGCGAGAAGTACGTCCAGCGCTCGCACGGCAAGCCGTGGTTCGACTCCTCGGCGCAGATCTTCAACGCCAAGGTCAACCAGCTCCCGGTCGGCTACCTCGACCGCGAAAACCATCCCACGCTGGAGACGAACACCGCGCTGAGGGACGCCTGGAACCAGGTCACCGCCGCGGTCAAGCAAGGGCAGTCGGCCGGGCTCACCGCCTTCGAAGACGACGGCAACAACGGCCTGCGCACCGGCGCCTTCGCGACGAAGGTCTGTCCGTCGTGGATGCTCGGCATCATCGAACAGCAGGCCGGGGTCGGCAACGCGGGCAAGTGGGCGATCACCGACGCCTTCCCGGACGGCGGCGGCAACTGGGGTGGTTCCTACCTCACCGTGCCGGCCTCGAGCCCGCACCAGAAGGAGGCCGCCGCGCTCGCCGCCTGGCTGACCGCGCCGGAGCAGCAGCTGCACGCGTTCCGGGTGAGCGGGAACTTCCCCAGCCAGGTCGACGCCTTCACCTCCCCGGACCTGCTCAGCGAGATGAACGCCTACTTCGGCGGGGCGCTGAGCGGCCAGGTCTTCGTCGCCCAGGCCCGCAAGGTCGGGAAACCGCAGTACAAGGGGCCGGGCGACGGCAAGATCCAGGAGACGGTGATCGCGCCGGCGCTCAAGTCGGTCGAGCAGGGCGCCGATCCGGCCGCCGTCTGGCAGCAGGTGCTGATCGGGGTGCACCGGCTCGTCCCCTGACCGGAAACCCGCTCGTCGGCGCGGGCGGGACCGGGCAAGGTGACGGGCATGGTCACTCCCCTGCCCGACCCCTGGCGGCACCACACGATCCGGCACCCCGGCCCCGGCGACCACCTCCCGGTGCTGGCCGTCCTCGACCGCTGGTGGGGCGGCCTCGGCGGCGAGGCGGGCTCCCGGCAGCGCGCGCTGCTGCTGCCGAAGCTGATGTTCCAGCACTTCACCGACAGCAGCTTCCTGGTCACCGCGGACGACCGGATCGTGGCGTTCCTGATCGGGTTCCTCTCGCCGTCGCGGCCGGCCGAGAGCTACATCCACTTCGTCGGCGTCGAGCCCGCCGGACGCGGCCGCGGGCTGGGCGCGGCGCTGTACGAGCGCTTCTTCGCCTACAGCGCCGCGCACCGGCGCTCGGTGGTCCGGGCGATCACGTCGCCGGAAAACAAGGGTTCGCACGCGTTCCACACCCGGATGGGGTTCGTCACCGAACCAGGGCCGAAGGACATCGATGGGGTGCCGGTCCAGCCCGACTACGACGGGCCGGGCCTGGACCGGCTGAGCTTCCGCAAGGACCTCGGCTGAACCGCCGGAGGTGCGCGCCGCGGGATCCGGCCCGGGGTCACCCCCGGCCGGATCCCGCTGTCCCGCTCGGACGCCTCAGGCGTCCGGGCGTGACCAGGGCGGCGGGCCCGGCGGGACGGGCCGCGGCCGCCGTGGTGGAGGCCGGGCCGGGCGGCGGCTGCGCGGCACCGCCCGGCCCGGGGTCTTACTGCACCGCCGGGTAGGCGTTCTGGACCAGCTCTTCGAACTGGGCCTCGAACCACTTGCCGGACAGCGGGGCGTTCGGCAGGGCACCGGTCAGGTTGCCGCCGTTGGCCTGCTGCGTCCCGTGGAACGTCGGGTCGCACATCGGGTCCGCGCCCTTGCCCTCGTCGTTCGGGATCTGCTGGCTCGCGCCGTCGGACTCACCCGGCGGCTTGATCCAGACGTAGGCGTCGAAGTGCGCCGCCGGCGACGCCGTCGGCCGGACACCCAGGCCCGCCCCGCTCTGGTTGCACCAGTTGCCGCGGTGCAGCCGCCGGTCGATCCGGCCCGAGTTCACGTAGGCGTCCACAGTGGACCCCGAGGCTCCGCTCGGCCGGGCCGCGCCGCCCCAGCCGTTGCGGGAGGTGTCGACCAGCATGCCGATACCGCTGGGCAGGCCCGCCGACACGAACGCGTTGTACATCGCCGTGGCGAAGGGGATCTCGGCGAAGTACGGGTTCCACTGGTAGAACGTCGCCGACTTCAGCTGCTGCCCGCCGACGTTCAGGTTCGGGTCGGGCAGGTTCGGCTCGGTCAGCGGCGTGTAGTTGGCCGTGGAGCTGATGAAGCCGTCGACGCTGTTCACGCCGGCCGTGGTGCCCTGCAGCACCTGCTTGACCAGGTTGACGAACGGCTGGAAGTTGCTGTCCCAGCCGAGCCACGCCGAGTGCGCGATGTCCAGGTAGTTGTAGACGTTGGCGATCGCGTGCAGCTTGTTCAGCGCGTACTGGATGCCCTGCGTGTACACCCCGCTGGACTGCGCTTCCGCACAGGTCGCCATCGAGGTGTTCGTGATCAGGTTCGGCAGCGAGTCCGGCTCGACGACCGTCACGATCCGCAGCGACGAGTACTTCGGGTCGGCCATGATCGACGCGATCGGGTCGATGTACTCGCTCTTGTACCGGGCCAGGCCGTTCTGGGCGGCCTTCAGCTCACCGTTGGACGCCAGCGCCGCGCAGTCGCGGTTCGGCAGGTCGTACACGACGATCTGGATCGTCACCGGCGTCCCGCCGCTCGCCTGGGCCAGCGCCGCGTCGAGGTGCCCGCGCAAGCCGCGCGAGTCCGCCGTACCGGCGATCGCCGCGATCCGGTCCAGCCAGACCGCGGTCGAGGTGTTGGCCACCTTGGCCATCTGCGCGCCGAGCGTGCCGCCCTTGGCCGCGGCCGCCGCGCTCACCTCGCCGGACCAGTCCGGGTTCACGTACCCCTTGGCCCCGGCGTACGGGTTGTCCACGTGGGTCCCGGGCTGCGGCGTCGTGGTGACCGTCGTCGGGGTCGTGGGTGTCGTCGGCGTGGTGGGCGTGGTCGGGGTCGTCGGCGTGGTCGTCATGGTCGGCGTCGTCGGCGTGGTGGTCGCGGGCGTGCCGTCGCAGTGCGCGCCGTTGAGCGAGAACGACGTCGGGATCGCGTTCGTCCCCGAGAACGAGCCGTTGAAGCCGAAGTTCGCCGTGGCGTTCGAGCCCAGCGCCCCGCCCCACGACGGGTTCTTCGCGCTCACGTGCTTGCCGCTCTGGCTGAAGGTGGCGCTCCAGCCCTGCTGCACCTGCTGGTTGCCACCGAAGTCCCATTCGACGTTCCAGGACGAGACGGCGTCACCCAGGTTGGTCACGGCGAGGTTGGCGGTGAAGCCGGTGTCCCACTGGTTGACCGTGTAGGTGACCTTGCAGCCGGTGGCGGCGCCCGCCGGACTGCCCCCGGCCACCAGTAATCCGGCGGTGACGGCCGCCGCCGTCACCGAGGACGCCACGGCGAACCGTGACTTCCTCTTCGGGGACCAGAATTCACTCCTCATCGAGTGCGCTCCTTTGTCTTCTTCGGTGGGTGGGTCAGGTGGTGCAGGCGGTCGCGCCGACGGCGAAGCCGCCGGGCGTGCCGGTCGAAGCGCCGGTCGCCTGGATGCCGATCGCCGCGGTGGCTCCGCCGGCCAGGTCGGGCGCCCAGGTGGGCGCCTTGGCGCTCGCCTGCTGCCCGGTCTGCGTGACGGTCGCGTTCCAGCCGCCGGTGATCTGCGTCCCGGACGGCACGGTCCAGCCGAGCGCCCAGTTCTTCAGCGCCGAGCTGCCGGTGTTCTTCAACGTCACCGTGGCGGTGAAGCCGCCTTGCCAGGTGTTGTCGACGTGGTAGGTGACCGCGCAGCTCGCCGCGGGCGGCGGGTCGGTCGTGCCGCCGCCCGAGCCCACCGGCGGGATCAGGTACGGCTGCAGGATCGCCTGCTTGGTCTGGTTGACCGTGGTCCAGTCGTCGTTGAGGATGCCGCCGGTGTCCCCCGAGTTCGGGTTCCACGACCAGTACGTGAAGCTCATCCCGGACGGGCCGGTGCCCGCGTACTTCATCAGCTCCTGCAGCCAGACCTTGTCGCGCGGATCGGCGAGCGTGCTGCCGAACTCGCCGAGCAGCACCGGCGCGATGTTCTGCTTGTGCAGGTAGCCGAAGAAGTGGTCCCACAGCGCCGGCAGGTTCGCCGGGAACGCCGGGTCGGAGAACCAGGTCTGGGCGAACACCGACGTCGCGTACTCGTGCGCCGAGTACACCAGCTTGTCCGGTTTGGACAGCCGCACCGGGAACTGCCTGGCCCCGGAGAGGTTGCCGCCCCACCAGCCGCACTGCGGGTCACCGGTGCCGCTGACGCAGTCGACGCCTTCGACGACGATCAGCCAGTCCGGGTTCGCCGCGAGCACCGCGTTGCCGGCCCGTTCGGCGGCGAGCCGCCAGTCGGTCGCGGTGTCGCCGCAGCCCCAGCAGGCCCCGCCGCCACCCTGGATCGAGTGCGGCTCGTTGTGCAGGTCCGCGCCGATCACCGTCGGGTTGCCCTTGTAGTGCTGGGCCAGCATCGTCCAGTCGGAGATCCAGCGGCTTTCGGAGTACGCGCTGGTGTACCAGAGCGGGGACTGCGCACCGGAGTCCGGCCGGTGCCGGTCCAGCAGCACGCGCATGCCCTTGACGCCGGCGTAGGCGACGATCTTGTCGAGCACCTGCAGGCCGGACAGGCCCTGCAGGTCCGGGTTCTGCACGGCGTCGATGCTGACCGGCTTGGACCCGGCGTCGAACAGCTGGTTCGAGTACGGCAGCCGGAGCGTGTTGTACCCGAGCCCGGCCATCTGGTCGAGCATGTCCTTGTAGTTGCGGCTCCACAGCCCGTGCGGCGAGTAGTTGCCGGTCTCGGCGCCGAACCAGTTGATCCCGGTCATCCGCACCGGCGCGCCGGTCGCGTCGACCAGCTGGGAGCCGGCGGCGTGCCAGAACCCGGTGCCGGTGCCGGCTGCCGCCTGCACGAGCGGCGGGGCCGCGGTGGCCGGGGACGCCGTGAGAACGGCGCCCCCGACCAGTGCGGCGACCACCAGCGAAAGCAGTCGCTTCATCGAATACCTCTCAGCCGAACAGGGCGACGTGCACGGCGAACGCCGTGGCGATCTCCGACTGCGCCCAGAACCGGTGGTAGGTGAACGTCGGCGCGGCGCCGCCGTCCAGGTAGGCCTGGACCTTCGGCCACTGCGGGTCGCTCTTGTAGAACGAACGGATCGACAGGAACGTGGAGTTCGCGTTGATCGGGTCGCCGTTCGGCATCGTGCCCGTCCAGCCCGAGGGCACGTAGAGCCCCTGGTCCGTGGTGGCGTTGTACTTGTCGTCGAACCGGTCGTAGTCCGACCGGGTCTCCGGCACCGCGATGCCCTTGGTGTCCGTGTTCGCCGAAAGCGCGTTCAGCAGCTGCTCGCCGACCGTCTTCGCCTGGGCGTTGCTCGACCCGGACGCGTAGTAGAGCAGCGTCTTGGCCAGCGAAGCCGCGACACCCACGTCCTGGCTGTAGTTCTTCACCGAGACGTGCAGGCCGGTGTTCGAGCCCGGGCTGGTGGCGTTCCAGGTGTCCGGCGCGCCGCTCCAGGTCAGGTCGGACGGGATCTGGAAGCTCCCGCCGGCGCCGACCGTGGTGTTCGCGATCGCCCAGGGCACCCACTTGTCGAGGATCTTCTTCGCCCGGGCGTCGCCGGTCGCCTGGTAGTACTCGGCGATCCGCTCCATGCCCCAGGTCTGGAAGCCGAACCACTGGTTGCTCGGCGGGTCGTGCCAGACCGGCTGCTGGTCGTAGAACATCCCGTAGAACGTCGGCGTGCCGGACGGCGGGGTGCCGTACTGGCCTTCCCAGCTGTTGGTCGCACCGCCGGCGAGACCGCCTTCGGAGGACTGCAGCCACTGCAGGAACTCCATCTGCCGGCCGAGGCTGGTCGCCCAGTCGGTCGCACCGGTCGCCGAAGTGACCTTCAGGCCCGGATCCGCCGACAACGCATACGCGGCCAGGGGGTTCTGGTAACCCTGGTGCGCCGCGCCGTCACCGATCCGCCACGCCCAGGCGCTGGACGAGTCCATCGACCCGCCCCAGGCGTAGTACCACGAGATCAGGTAGTGCTCGCTGTCCTTGCCGGTCCCGGCCGGGCAGCTCGACGGCCCGACGCAGTTGCCGATCTTCTTGAAGTACTTGTCGAACAGCGAGTACCGCAGGTAGTCGCCCATCTTCGAGGCCTTCTTCAGCACGGCCGCGACATCGGCGCTCTTGCCCTGCTCCTGGGCCCACTTCTCGGCCTGGAAGGCCACCTGCACCACGCGGGCGTCCGCGTCCGGTGCGTCGGTGTACTTCCACTGCTTGGCGTAGGAGGAGTCCCCGGTGAACAGGTCGAGGTAGCCGTTCTTGCCACCGAACTTCAGGACGTCGCAGCTGGGCTGGGTGACCGTCTCCCAGACCGATTCCTGCGAGCCGCGCTGGAAGGTGTTGATGAACGCCGGCGCGGTGTTGGTGCCGTCCTCGCAGTGGCCGAACTTGTAGATGTTGTCCACGTCCAGCAGCCAGTGCATGCCGTAGACGTCCGGCGAGCCGTAGGCCGCCTTCAGCTCCGCCGCGATCGGGTCGCTGCCGACCGAAACGTTGCTCTGCAGCGGCGACGGGTAGGACTTCGGCGTCGGGTACTCCGCCGCGTAGGTCGCCGGCTTGCTCGCGTTGTAGCCGGAGTTGCCCGGCTGGTCCGCCGCCGACGGGATCGCGTACGTCTCGATCGAGGTCCACGCCTGGTTGAACGGGGCCCAGTCACCGGTCACCCGGCCGTAGGACGCTTCCAGCCACAGGTAGTAGCTGAACGCCTCCGACGTCGTCTCGTGCCCGTGGTCCGGGGCCTCGACGATCAGCGTCTCGATCGAGTGGTAGGGCACCAGGATGTTCCCGAACTTGCGGAAGTAGCCGTTGTTCGGGTCCTTGATCTTGTTGTACTGCGTCAGGAACGCGAGCTGGTAGTCCGAAGTGGACGACGAGATCTCGTTCACCGTCACCGTGGCCGCGGTGTAGCCGCTGCTGGTCGCGGTGAAGGTCGCGCTGCCCAGCGCTCCCCCGTTGTCGGCGCTGGTGACCGTGACGTTCTGCGGCGTGTTCCAGTTCGCCGTCGTGAACGTCAGGCTCGCCGGGCTCGCCGTGAGGTCCGTGCTCCCCGCCGTCCGCGCGACGGCGACCGTGACCGGTGCGGTCGGCGCGCCGGCGAGGCTGACGGCGAACGTCCCCGTGCCACCCTGCTTGACCTGCGCGGTCGCCGGGGTCGCGACGATCGTCGGCCCGGACAGGACCTTCACGCTCACCGGGCTCGACGTCGTCGACGCGTTCTTGTTGTCGTACGCCTTCGCCGTGATCGAATACGTCCCGGCCGGGACGTTGCCCCAGCTGCCTTCGAACGGCGCCGCGGTGTCGGTGGCCAGCAACGTGTCACCGGCGTAGAACTCGACCTTGCTCACCGTGCCGTCGCTGTCGGCGGCCGTCGCCGCCAGCGGGATCGTCGCCGGGGCGTAGTAGGTGCCGGTTGAACTCGGCGCGGTCAGGCTGACCGTCGGTGCCTTGTTGGCGCCGGTGCACGAGCTGCCGTTCACCGAGAAGTCCGTCGGCGGCCGGTTGGCCGAGCCCTTCGAGCCGTTGAACCCGAACGACGTGCTCGCCCCGGTGCCGAGGTGACCGTTGTAGGACAGGTTCGTCGCGGTGACCGCGGCGCCGGTCTGCGCGAACGTCGCGCTCCAGCCCTGCTGGACCTTCTGGCCGTCGAGGAACGTCCAGCCGACCTTCCAGCTGTCCAGCGGCGCCCCGTCGTTGCGCAGCGAGACGTTGGCGGTGAACCCGGTGTCCCAGTCGTTGGTGGTGTAGGTGACGGAACAGGCGATGTCGGCGCCGAGCGCCGGAGGTGGGGCGACCACCGCGCCCGTGACCGCCAGCACGGCCGAGGCCAGTGCCAGCGCACGCGCGCGCTTTCGGGGAGAGGAACGCATGGCTGCGGAACTCCTTTGTCCGTAGGGAGCCAGCGATCTGGGAGCGCTTCCAGGCGCAGACGGTAGCCAGCCGGAAACCTGGATGTAAAGAATCGAGTCAGAAGGACACCGCGGCACCAGGTGTCACACCTGCGCGCCCGGCGAACGCCGGCTCACTGAACACTCCTGAACAGCCGTACCCGATAGTTGCAGGACCACCCATTCGGCCTAATCAACCGGTCACGCCGGGTATCCGGAAAACGCCGTTTAGCGCCAAAGGCGTGCATCTCGGACCGGAACGTTCCCACCCATCGAGCCACGGACGCCAAGCCGGTTTTCACACCACGCGTGTCGACCCCTGAAACTCACGCGCCGACCCTCCAGGCACGCGAACCGACCCTCCAGGCACGCGGGTCGGCGTTCCGGGTACGCCGACCGACCCATCGGGTACGCCGGTTCGGCCCTCCGGCCCGGCGACCGGGGCGGGACGAGCGCGCAGGAATCGGACATGCGTGCTCGAAAAGGGGTCGGCGCACGTGCCCGGAGGGTCGGCGGCCTAACCGCAGGGCCGGCCGACGTGCCCGGAGGGTCGGCCGGCGTACCTGGAGGGTCGGGCGCGTACCCAGGGAGTCGGCCGGCGTACCCGGAGGGTCGGGTCAGCTGGAGGCGCGGACCGCCAGGGAGACCGGGAGGATGTGCTGGCGCGGCTTGAGGTTCTGGTCGTCGAGCAGGCGCATCAGGGTCTCGACCATCGCGTGGACCTGCTCGCGGGGGTCCTGGTGGACCGACGTCAGGGGTGGATCCATGGCCGGGGCCAGGGTCGCGTTGTCGTCGAAGCTGACCACCGCGACGTCGTCCGGGATGCGGCGGCCGGCCGCGTCGAGGGTGCGCAGCGCACCCACCGCCATCATGTCGCTGGCGACGAACACCGCGTCGAGGTCCGTGTGCCTGGCCAGCAGCGCCGACATCGCGTTCGCGCCGCCCGAAAGGGTGAAATCGGCCTCTTCGGCCAGGTCGGCGGGGTCGAGGCCGGCGTCGAGGAGGGTCTTGCGCCAGCCGGCGAGGCGGTCTATCGGGGCGCTCTGGTCCTGCGGCCCGGCGATCGTGGCGATCCGCCGCCGCCCGGCCGCGACCAGGTGCTGGACCGCCAGCCGGGCGCCGCCCTCGTTGTCGAAGTCGACGACGTGCACGCCGCGGCGGATGCCGGCCGCCTGCCCGCCGAACACGACGGGGATGCGCAGCAGCCGCAGCGCCTTGGGCAGCGGGTCGGCCCGGTGCGGCGCGAACACCAGCGCGCCGTCGACGTGGCCGCCTTCGAGGAACCGGACCGTCCGGCTCAGGTCCTCGCGGATGTCGCTGAAGATCAGCACCATCTGCCGGCCGACGTCGGCGAGCTCCCGGTATCCGGCGCGCATGACGGCCGCCCGGTACGGGTCGTCGAGCAGCCGCGACTCCGGCTCCGACAGCACCACCGCGATCGCGCCGGTGCGGCGCGTGACCAGCGACCGCGCCGCCTGGTTCGGGGAATAGCCCAGGTCACGGGCGGCGGCCAGCACCTTCTCCCGCGCCGCCGCACTGACGTACGCGTCGTCGTTCAACGCACGTGACGCCGTCGACCGCGACACGCCGGCGAACGCCGCGACGTCCTCCAGTGTCGGCCGTTCTTCATCCCCTGCTCGAGGCCCCACGGCACCGCCCTCGCTCACCACAACCACCCGGACCTGGACAGCTTAACGGTCACGCTGGGCAATGTCCGGGAGCGCTCCTCGCAGGAAACACTCCGGTTACGACCTCTTGACACCGGTGAAGGGCCCCAGCAGACTCTGCCACACCTGGGAGCGCTCCCAGATCGGCTCCCAGCAGTGAGAGCGCTCATTCCCGTCAACAAGGTGGTTGGACACGTGAGAACGATCCGGAACGGCCTGGTCCTGGCACTGGGCATCACGATGACGGCGCTCGGCGCCTCGGCCTGCAGCGGGGGCGGTGAACAGCAGCCTCCGGCCGCGGCGAACCCGAACGAGCACGTCGACCTGACGCTGGCGACGTTCACCGAGTTCGGCTACGAGGACCTCATCCCGGAATACGAGCGGCTGCACCCCAACATCAAGATCACCCACCGCAAGACCGGCCAGGGCGGCCCCTACCACGAGGACCTGGTCACCAAGCTGGCCGCGGGCTCGGGCCTCGCCGACGTGACGGCGCTCGAAGAGGGCCACCTCTCGGACTTCCTCGACAAGGGTTCGAAGTTCAACGACCTGACCAAGATCGGGCCGGCCGACGTCACCCCCGACCGCTGGCTCAGCTGGAAGTACGACGCCGCCAAGACCAAGGACGGCAAGCTCATCGGCTACGGCACCGACATCGGGCCGCTCGCCATGTGCTACCGCAAGGACATGTTCAAGGACGCCGGCCTGCCGGACGACCCCGAAGCGGTCAAGCCGCTGTTCGCCACCTGGGACAGCTACTTCGCCGCCGGCGCGGACTTCGTGAAGAAGAGCAACGGCAAGGCGTGGTTCGACTCGGCCTCGCAGAACTTCAACGCCATGGTCAACCAGCTGCCCGAGGGCTACATCGGCACCGACGACAAGCTGGCCGTCGAGAAGAACCAGGGCCTCAAGGACGCGTGGACCAAGGTCACCGACGCGGTCGCCAAGGGCGAGTCGGCGAAGCTCACGGCGTTCAGCCCCGAGTGGGAAGCCAGCTTCAAGCAGAGCGCGTTCGCCACGAAGGTGTGCCCGGCCTGGATGCTCGGCGTGATCAAGGAGCACGCCGGCCCGGAGCTCCAGGGCAAGTGGGCGGTCACCGCGGCGTTCCCCGGCGGCGGCGGCAACTGGGGCGGCTCGTACCTGACCGTCCCGACGCAGTCGAAGCACCCGAGGGAGGCCGCCGAACTCGCGGCCTGGCTGACCGCGCCCGAGCAGCAGATCAAGGCGTTCCAGGCCAAGGGCACCTTCCCCAGCCAGGTCAAGGCGCTCACGGACCCGGCGCTGCTGAGCTACACCAACCCCTACTTCGGCGACACGAAGGTCGGCCAGCTGTACGCCGAGCAGGCCAAGAAGGTCCAGAAGCCGCAGTACAAGGGTCCCGGCGACGGCCAGATCCAGGAAAACGCGTCCAGCCCGGCCCTGCAGGCGGTCGAACAGGGCAAGCCGGCAGCGGACGCGTGGAACCAGATGGTCGAAGCCGCGAAGAAGATCACGCGCTGAGCCGATGACCGTCCTCGACAAGGTCGCGCCAGAAGGGAGTAAGGCCGGGGAGCGCGTGTCTCCCCGGCCCACCTTCCGTCACCGGTTGAGCCGGTGGGACGTCAAGGTCTCGCCGTACCTCTACATCGCGCCGTTCTTCGTCCTCTTCGGGATCGTCGGCCTGTTCCCGCTGCTCTACACCGCGTACGTCTCGATGTTCAAGTGGGAGGCCGGGGCCGACCACCCCGACTTCCTCGGCATCGGCAACTACACGGAGCTGTTCGCCGACACGCAGTTCTGGAACGCGCTGGTCAACACGATCAGCATCTTCCTGCTCTCCAGCATCCCGCAGCTCGTCATCGCGATCCTGCTGGCGGCACTGCTCGGCGCCCGGCTGCGCGGCGCGACCGGCTGGCGCGTGGGCATCCTGCTCCCGTACGCGGCCAGTCTCGTCGCCATCGGCATCATCTTCGCCAACCTGTTCGGCCCGAAGTACGGGCTGATCAACGGCGTGCTGCAGACCTTGGGGCTGGACCCGATCCAATGGCAGGCCAACCGGTTCGCCAGCCACGTCGCGATCGCGATCATGGTGAACTGGCGCTGGACCGGCTACAACGCCCTGATCGTGCTGGCGGCCATGCAGGCCATTCCGAAGGAACTGCACGAGGCGGCGGTGATCGACGGGGCCGGCACGTGGCGCCGCTTCTGGAACGTCACCCTGCCGCTGCTCCGGCCGACGCTGATCTTCATCACCATCACCTCGACGATCGGTGGCCTGCAGATCTTCACCGAGCCGAAGCTGTTCGACGCCATGCCGGGGTCGAACAACGGCGGTTCCACCAACCAGTTCCAGACCGTGACGCTGTACCTCTACCAGACGGCGTTCCAGAACGCCGACCTCGGCTACGCCTCGGCGATCGCCTGGGTGCTGTTCCTGATCATCGTGCTCATCGCGCTGGCGAACTACTTCCTCACCAGCCGGATCGCCAGCACCCCGGCGGTGAAGGTGAAGAAGAAATGACGACACTCCAGAGTAACTCCCCGAAAACGGGACTGCGCAAGAGCGTCGCCACGCTCGGCAAGCCGCGCAAGGCGACCTACGTCGTGCTGGCGATCTTCGTGCTCGGTTCGCTGTTCCCGTTCTACTGGTCGTTCCTGGTGGCCAGCCGCGACAACGGGATGCTCACCGAGCGCATCCCGCCGTTCTTGCCCGGCGGCAACTTCTTCGCCAACGCCGCGCGGGTGTTCGACTCCGTGCCGTTCTGGAAGGCGCTGGCCAACAGCGTCATCGTGTCCGGCACGGTGACGCTGACGACGGTGCTGTTCTCCTCACTGGCCGGGTTCGCCTTCGCGAAACTGCGGTTCCGGGGGCGCAACAAGGCATTCGTGTTCATCGTCGTCACGCTCGCGGTGCCCACCCAGCTGGGCATCATCCCGCTGTTCATCGCCATGTCCGAACTGGGCTGGACGGGAAGCCTGGCGGCGGTGATCGTGCCCAACCTGGTCACCGCCTTCGGCGTGTTCTGGATGCGGCAGTACACGCTGGACGCGCTGCCGTACGAGCTCGTCGAGGCCGCGCGCGTCGACGGCTGCAGCATGATCCGGATCTTCTGGAACGTCTGCATGCCCGCGGTGCGCCCGGCCGCGGCGATCCTCGCGATGTTCACGTTCATGATGTCGTGGAACGACTTCCTGTGGCCGCTCGTCGTGCTGGACGCCGGCAACCCCACCGTCCAGGTGGCCCTGGAAAAGCTGCAGAGCGGCTACTACGTCGACTATTCGCTCGTCCTGGCCGGCACGACCCTGGCCACCATTCCCATCCTCATCGTCTTCGTCCTCCTCGGCCGCCAGATCGTGGCCGGGATCATGCAAGGTGCCGTGAAAGGGTGAACATGTCCGTACATCCCGACAGCGTTCGGGCGGAGACCGCGTTGATGTTCCCGCCTGGCTTCGTCTGGGGCGCCGCCACCGCGGCGTTCCAGGTGGAAGGAGCCACGACGGCCGACGGGCGCACCGACTCGGTCTGGGACGTCTTCGCCCGCCGCCCGGGTGCGGTCCGGGGCGGCGACAACGGCGAACCGGCGGCCGACCACTACCGGCGGTACTCCGAAGACGTCGGGCTGATGCGCCGGCTCAACCTCGGTGCCTACCGCTTCTCGCTGGCCTGGCCGCGGGTGCGGCCGGACGGCGGCGAGGCGAACACCGCCGGGCTCGGCTTCTACGACCGGCTGGTCGACTGCCTGCTCGAGTCCGGGATCCAGCCGTGGGCCACGCTGTACCACTGGGACCTGCCGCAGGCCCTGGAGGAGCAGGGCGGCTGGACCAACCGGGACACGGCCTACCGGTTCGCCGAGTACGCCGAGACCGTGCTGGAGAGGCTGGGCGACCGGGTCGCCAGCTGGTCGACGCTCAACGAGCCGTGGTGCGCGGCGATGCTCGGCTACGCGGGCGGCATCCACGCGCCCGGCCGCGCCGACCACCCGGCGGCCGTGGCGGCCACGCACCACCTGCTGCTGGGCCACGGCCTGGCGATGGACGTCATCCGGCGGCACGCCCCGGAGACCGCCGCCGGCATCACGCTGAACCTGTACCCGGTCGTCCCGCACGACCCGGCGAACGTCGCCGACGTCGCCGCGGCCCGGCGGATCGACGGCCTGCAGAACCGGTTGTTCCTCGACCCGGTGCTGCGCGGCGGCTACCCGGACGACCTGGTCGCCGACCTCGAGCCGTTCGGGCTCGGCTCGGTCGTGCGCGACGAAGACGCCGCGGTCATCGCCGCGCACGTCGACTGGCTGGGCGTGAACTACTACCGCGACTACCGGGTCGCGGGCCGTCCGGTGGCGGGCAGCGAGCCGGCGGGGCCCGAGTGGGTCGGCGCCGCCGACGTGCACTTCGTCCCGGACCCGGCGGCGCCCCGCACCGACTCCGGCTGGGAGGTCCAGCCGGCCGGGCTGACCGAGTCGCTGCTGCAGGTGCACCGCGGTTACCGGCCGGTGCCGCTGTACATCACGGAGAACGGCGCGGCCTACCCCGACGTCGTCTCCGACGGCGGTGACATCGTCGACACCGACCGCGTCGCGTTCCTCGACTCGCACCTGCGGGCCGCGCACGAGGCCATCGAAGCCGGCGTCGACCTGCGCGGGTACTTCTACTGGTCGCTGCTGGACAACTTCGAGTGGGCCGAGGGCTACGCGAAGCGGTTCGGCCTGGTCCACGTCGACTACGAGACGCAGCGGCGGACGCCGAAGCAGAGTGCCCACTGGTACTCCCGCGTGATCGGCCTGAACGGGCTCGGCTGAGCGAAGTCCGTGAGGGCCACCGGCGCGGGTGGCCCTCACGGACTTCGGGGCGTGCATTCCGCGGGGCGCGTTGCCAGACTGGCCGGTATGGGACTGCGCAGCGAAGCTTGGTTCGACAACCCCGCCGACCCCGGGATGACCGCCCTCTACCTCGAGCGGTACATGAACTGGGGCATCACCCGGGAGGAACTGCAGTCCGGCAAGCCGGTGATCGGCATCGCGCAGACCGGCTCCGACCTCACGCCCTGCAACCGCCACCACCTGCAGCTGGCCGACCGGACGCGGGAGGGCATCCGCGAGGCCGGCGGGATCGCGATCGAGTTCCCGGTGCACCCGATCCAGGAGACCGGCAAGCGCCCGACCGCCGCCCTCGACCGGAACCTCGCCTACCTCGGCCTGGTCGAGACGCTCTACGGCTACCCCATCGACGGTGTCGTGCTCACCACCGGCTGTGACAAGACCACCCCGGCGTGCCTGATGGCCGCCGCGACCGTCGACATCCCCGCGATCGTGCTCTCCGGCGGCCCGATGCTCAACGGCTGGTTCAACGGCGAGCGCACCGGGTCCGGCACGATCATCTGGAAGGCGCGTGAGCTGCTCGCCGCCGGCGAGATCGACGACGCCGGGTTCATGGAACTCGTCGCGTCGTCCGCGCCGTCGCCGGGGCACTGCAACACGATGGGCACGGCGTCCACGATGAACGCGCTCGCCGAGACGCTCGGGATGAGCCTGCCCGGCTGCGCGGCCATCCCGGCCCCGCACCGCGACCGGGCGCGGATGGCCTACCGGACCGGGCTGCGGATCGTCGAACTGGTCCGCGAGGACCTCAAGCCGTCGGACATCCTGACGCGCGAGGCGTTCGAGAACGCCATCGTGGTGAGCTCCGCGATCGGCGGCTCGACCAACGCCCCCATCCACATCGGCGCGATCGCCCTCCACATCGGCGTCGACCTGCCCCTCGACGACTGGCAGCGGCTCGGCCACGGCGTCCCGCTGCTGGTCGACCTGCAGCCGGCGGGCAAGTACCTCGGCGAGGAGTTCCACCGCGCGGGCGGTGTCCCGGCCGTGGTGCACGAGCTGATGCGCCACGGGCTGATCCACGAGGACGCGCCCACCGTCAACGGCCGCACCCTCGGCGACAACTGCCGCGACGCCGAAGCCGGCGACCGGGACGTCATCCGCACCTTCGACACCGCCCTCACCCCCGACGCCGGGTTCCTGGTGCTGAAGGGCAACCTCTTCGACGCGGCCATCATGAAGTCCAGCGTCATCTCGCCGGAGTTCCGGCAGCGGTACCTGGCCGGGGGCGTCTACGAAGGCACCGCGGTCGTCTTCGACGGCCCCGAGGACTACCACGCCCGCATCGACGAACCGGACCTCGGCGTCGACGAGCACTCGCTGCTGGTGATGCGCGGCACCGGCCCGCTCGGCTACCCCGGGTCGGCGGAGGTGGTCAACATGCGCCCGCCCGCGGAGCTGATCAAGCGGGGCGTGCACGAGCTGCCGTGCCTCGGCGACGGCCGCCAGTCGGGCACGTCCGGGTTGCCGTCGATCCTCAACGCCTCCCCCGAAGCCGCGGCGGGCGGCGGTCTCGCCGTGCTGCGGACCGGGGACCGGGTCCGGATCGACCTGGGCGCCGGCACCGCGGACGTGCTGATCTCCGACGAGGAACTCGCGCGGCGCCACCGGGCGCTGGCCGAGGCCGGCGGCTACCCGGTTCCGGAGTCGCAGACGCCGTGGCAGGAGATCCAGCGGTCGATGGTCGACCAGCTGTGCGACGGCATGGTGCTGCGCCCCGCCGTGGCGTACCAGCGCATCGCGGCGACCAAGGGAATCCCCCGCGACAACCACTGATTCCGGCGCTTCGCCCGGGTGGAAAACGGGTATCCCCAGCGGTAGCCGAGGCGAGGAGGCCCCCATGCTCCCGGATCGAGAACGCCACGCCCTACGCGAAATCGAGGCGGAGCTGCGCGCGAGTGACCCCGCGTTCGCCGCCGCCTTCAGCGGCCGCGAATTACGCTCGCCCAAGCGCTGGAGCCTGCTGCTGGTGCTCTGCGACGTCACCGCGCTGGTGATGCTGTTCGTCGGGCTGTTCGCCCGCGACGCGGCGCTCGTGCTCTGGGGCACGGTGAGCGCGGGCGCGCTGGTGGCCTGGCACATCGCCCGCGCCGAATCGATCCGCGAGTCCACTGAGGACGGTGCAACGGCCGGCTCGTCCTGATCCCCCCGACGCGGTACGGCCGCCCCCGGAACTCGCGCCGGGGGCGGCCGTACCGCGTCGGAGCGTCACTCGGTCGTAGGACAGGGCTCAATCGTAGGACAGGGCCTCGACCAGCTCGCCGGCGCTCGGGTTCGACAGCGCCCGGGCCACGTCGGCCTGGGCGACGATCCCGACCAGGTCGTGCCCGTCGATCACCGGCAGCCGGCGGACGCGGTGCTCGGACATCGTGCGCAGGATCTCCTGGGCGTCGTCGTCCGCGCCGATCGTCACCACCTCGCCCCGGGCGAGCTCGCCGACGTGGACCGCCCGGGGGTCCTTGCCCTCGGCCAGGACCTTCACCACGATGTCGCGGTCGGTGATCATGCCCTTCAGCCGGTTGTCCTCGCCGCAGATCGGCAGGGCACCGACGCCCTTGCGCGCCATGATGACCGCGGCGTCGTGCACGGTGTCGGACTCCCGCGCGCAGGTCGCGTCCGACGTCATGATGTCGCGTGCGGTGGTCATCGTGAACTCCTTTCTCCGGTTGGTGGCGTCTCGGCTACCCGCCCGGGGCAGGTTTACCCGTGCCCCGGGCGGGGAATTTCCGGGCACATGCCGGATTCCCGCGGTGCCGAGCCGCCGGACACCACCGACCTCGACCGGTTGCGGTCGGCGGCGTCCGGCTGCCAGGGCTGCCACCTCCACCAGGACGCCACCCGGACCGTCTTCGGCGAGGGCTCGGCCGGGGCGAAGGTCTTCGTCGTCGGCGAGCAGCCGGGCGACAAGGAGGACCTCGCGGGCGAGCCGTTCGTGGGGCCCGCCGGGAAGCTCTTGGACCGCGCCTTCGAAGAAGCGGGCTTCGACCGGCGGTCGCTGTACGTCACCAACGCGGTCAAGCACTTCAAGTTCAAGCGCGACGAACGCGGGAAGCGCCGGATCCACCAGAAACCCGGCCGCACCGAGGTGGTCGCCTGCCGCCCGTGGCTGCTGGCGGAACTGCGCGCCGTGCGCCCGGAGCTGGTGCTGCTGCTGGGCGCGACGGCCGCGCAGTCGTTGCTGGGCCCGAAGTTCCGGCTGACCGCGCACCGGGGCGAACCGCTCGAACCGCCGGCGGAGCTGGCCGAGCTGGTGCCCTCGGCGATGGCGACGGTGCACCCGTCGGCCGTGCTGCGCGCGCCGGACCGGGACGACGCCTACGCCGGCTTCGTCGCCGATCTGCGGGCCGCGGCGAAGCTGCTCGGCTGAAGCCCGCTCAACTCAGCTGCTTCAGCGCCGCCTCGGCCGAACCCGCGTGCTCGTCCAGCTCGCGCCAGGGATCCTGCTTGCGGGCCAGCCGCTGCTTTTCCTTGCGCGGCCCCCAGCCGGCCGGCTCCGCCTTCCCCAGCTCGCGCCAGTCCAGCGGGGTCGCGGCGGCCGCACCCGGGCGGGCGCGCAGCGAGTACGGCGCCACGAACGTCTGCGCGTACCCGTTGCGGTTGGCGTCCAGGAAGATCCGGTCGCCGCGCTTGTCCTTGCGCTGGGCCGTGGTCAGCCGATCCGGGTCGTCGCCGGCGACCCGGTCGGCGAGGGCGCGCGACAGCTCCAGCACCACCTCCGTGTCCGACTTCGCGTCCAGCGGCGCGAGCACGTGGAAGCCGCGGCCGCCGGTGGCCTGGACGAACGCCGTCAAGCCCACCCGCTCGTAGTGGTCGCGGATGCGCCGGGCGACCGCCCGCAGCTCGGCGACCGGGGTGCCGTCCGGCGGATCGAGGTCGAGCACCAGCCGGTCCGGCCGCTCGGGGGCGTCTACGGTGGACAGCCAGACGTGGAACTCCACCGTTCCCTGGTTCGCCAGGTATTCGAGCGTCGCGGCGTCCTCGCAGACGACGTAGTCGTCCGTGCCGCCGTCGCGGCGGGGAACGCGCTCGACGCGGATCGAGTCCGGGAAGTGCTCCCCCGGGTGCTTCTGGAACCAGCCCGGCTTCCCGATGCCGTCGGGGAAGCGCCGCAGCGTCAGCGGGCGGCCGCGCAGGTGCGGCAGCATGACGTCCGCGACAGCGCGGTAGTACTCGACGACGTCGCCCTTGGTGAGCCCGTCTTCGGGGTAGAACACCTTGTCCGGGTGGGAAGTCTTCACGCGCGCTCCCGTACGACGTCCGCGGCCTTCTTGTCCTCGCGCAGCCCGGCGAACCGCGGGTGCCGCAGCCGCCCGTCGCGCGTCCACTCGGAGAAGCCGATCTGCGCCACCAGCTCCGGCCGCACCCAGTGCGCGCCGGGTTCCCGCACCGGTCCGGCGAACGGCGACCGGGCCGTCTCCCGCTCCCGCAGCCGCGCGTGCAGCGACGTCAGCAGCTGCTCGCCGAAGCCGGTGCCGACCTTGCCGGCGTACTTCAGCACGCCGTCTTCGTGGTAGCCGAGCAGGAGCGCGCCGAAGCCGTGGCGGGCGCCCTGGGGATCGGTGAAGCCGCCGATGACGAGCTCCTGGCCCTGCGCGCACTTGAACTTCAGCCAGTCGGGTGACCGGCCGTGGTGGTACGGCGCGTCCGCCCGCTTGGCGATGACGCCCTCCCAGCCGCGCCGGCACGCCTCCTCGAAGAACTTCTCCCCTTCGGCGTTGCGGTGCGACGACAGCCGGAGCGGGTCCGCGAAGCCGAACGCCTCCCGCAGCAACGCCTTCCGCCGCCGCAGCGGCAGCCCGGTCGTGTCCTGGTCGCCGAGGTACAGCAGGTCGAACAGGTAGTAGTAGACGCGCACGCCGGTCGCGCGGGCCCGATCCGGGTCGCTGACGTGGATCCGGGGCTGCAACGCGGCGAAGCTGGTTTGGGCGCCGTCGAACGCCACGATCTCGCCGTCCGCGACGAACCGCGGGCCGCCCTGGGCGGCGAGGGCCTCGACGATCTCCGGGTAGGCGGCGTCCATCACCTTGTGGTTGCGCGAGTACAGCGTCGGCGGGCCGGCGTCGCGCACGCAGATCGCGCGGACGCCGTCCAGCTTGCGCTCGAAGATCCAGTCCTCGTCGGAGAACCGGCGGCCGGTGAGCGTGGCCAGGGTCGGCTCGCGCCAGCCGGGGCCGGTCACGACGCCTTCAGGGCCTTCTCGAGTTCGGCGCGCGTCATCTTCGACCGGCCCTTCACGCCCTGCTCGCGGGCCAGCTTGTCGAGGTCCGCCTTCGGGAGCTCGGACAGGTCGGGCTTCTTCGCGGCCTTCTTCTTAGGCTGCTTGCCGCCGCTCTTGCGGCTCTTCACGCTGCGCGAGAGCGCCTCGAACAGGTCCACCACGTCGGCCGAGGGCGCCGGCTCCTCTTCGTGGGCGATCTCCTTGCCAGCCTCCTTGGCCTTGATCAGCTCTTCGACGCGCTTCGAGTACTCGTCGCGGTAGTCCTCGGGCTTCCACGGGGCGGTCATCTCGTCGACCAGCGCGAGCGCCATGTCGAGTTCCTTGGGCCGCGGTTTCGGCAGGGCCGGCAGCTTGCCCATGACGTCCTTGGGCTTGCGCAGGTCCGCGACGAAGTGCAGCGTGTTGAGCACCATGACGTCCTCGCCGGCGCGAACGGCGGCGAGGTACTCCTTGCCGCGCAGCACGAACTTCGCGACGCCGGCCTTCTCGCTGCGGTCCATCGCCCGCAGCAGCAGCCCGTACGCCTTGGCGAAGTCCTCTTTGGCGGGTTTGAGCCAGTAGGTCTTGTCGAAGAACCACGGGTCGATCTCGTCGAGCTCCACGAACTGCTCGATGTCGATCCGGCGCGACCGCTCGGGCGCGATCTCGTCTAGTTCGTCCGGTTCCACCAGCACGTGGTCGCCGCCGCCGACGTCGTAGCCCTTGACGATCTCGTCCTGGGTGACCTCGTCGCCGGTCCGCTCGTTGACGCGGCGGTTGCGGATCCGGTCCGACGTGCCGCGTTCGAACTGGTGGAAGTGGATCGTGTGGTCCGCCACCGCGGGGTACAGCTCCACCGGCACGGTGACCAGCCCCAGGCTCAGCGCGCCGCTCCACACCGGTCGTGCCATGTCGTCCTCCCCGGCCTTCAGGCGACGTCGCTGCTGCGCCGGCCGGCCCGGTGCAGCCCCAGCATGTCCAGCAGCCGCGCGCAGTCCTCGGGGTCCTTGGCCCGCGCCGCCACGGCCAGTGCCGCCTTGTGCCGCGTGCGCTCCAGCTCCGCCGAGTCCCCGCCGTCGACGAGGAGGTCCGCCACCGGCCGCAGGTCGTTCCGCTTGTCTCGCATGTTCGCTCCCCTCCGGCAATCCCGTTCGCGGGCGGGTTACCCAGGATCACCGCGCGCGACACAGCCGGCACCGAGAGAGCCACGGACAACCCGCTCCACTGCGCCGAACGAGTGAATTCAGCGGGCATCGGCCGGGAACACGGCAAGGTGGTGAGACTCACGTCACAGCAGGAGGCCGGATGGGCACCCAGATCCGCATCAGCCGGGAGGACGGCTCACTGCCCTGCGAGGTCTGCGGCTTCCCGACGATGCACGTGGCCCAGGTCGTCGCCGACGACGGCACGGTGCTGGGCCGCACGCTGGTCTGCACGACGTGCCAGCGCAGCAAGCACCGCCCGGAACCGGCGCCCGTCGAGTCCCAGGCGCCCCCGGACGAAGTCCCGGCCGGCTGAGCCACGGCCACTGGAACACCCCGGCCGGGAGACGGCCGGCTCACGCTTTCGTCGTCGCCACCGCCGCCACGAACTCCGCCGCCACCTCGTGGAGCTTCCGGTTGCCGTCCTGCGACCGCTTGACCAGGCGCTGGAAGGCTTCCTCCGCGGTGATCCGGTGCGCCGCCATCAGGATGCCCTTGGCCTGGTCGATCACCGCGCGGGTCTCCAGCGCGCGGTTGAGCTGGTCGACCAGTTCGCGGGCCGCGAAATACCGCCGCGCGCTGCGCAGGCCGATGACCACCGTCGCCGTGTACAGCTCGAGGATCTTGGTGCCCAGCTCGCTGAAGCCGTGCTCGCCGAACCCGAAGAGGTTCACCGCACCGGACATGTCCTCGTCCACCGTCAGCGGCGCGGCGAGGAAACTGGCCACGCCCAGCTGCTCGGCCGCCGTGACGAACTGCGGCCAGATGTCCCCGACCGCGCCGACGCCGACGCGCACCGGCTGGCCCGTCTCGGCGGCGCGCAGGCACGGCCCGTCCCCGATGCGGTACTGCTCGCGGTCGAAGTTCACCGCCCGCTGGTCGGTGCTGGCCACCGTCTCCGGCACCCCCTCGCGCACCAGGGTGATGCTGGCCATGTCGGCCCCCGGCACCACCTGCACGGCGTGGTCGCACACCGCTTGGAGCATCTGCCCGAGGTCGAGTTCGCTGTCCAGCATCGCGGTCAGCGACTCCATCGCGAGCGTGACTTCGTCCAGCCGCGCGGTCAGCTGCTCATGGCCGCCCGTCATCCTGGTGACGCCCCTCCTTCTTCCGACAGGGCGCTCTCAACCAGGGAGGACCCGGGCGCGCGCCACTAGTGGGCCGCTAGCGCTTTAACGGGTCCAGCGCGAGATTACTGCATCCCGCCGGGGCCGGGCACGAGCGGTCACCGCGGCGGCGTGCCGCACGCCCGTTCGGAGCAACGGCGGTTGCGAGCCGTGGGCACGGGGTTAGGCTCGGTGCCACGGTTCAACCAGCAGCCGCTCGAACCCCCAGGGCGCGGCGCTGCGGCCGCGCCGCACCAGGACGGCGGCGAACGGCATGAACCTTCCCCGGCCACGGCACCCCAACCTCCGGCTGCGCACGGCGTGGCCCGCCCCGCACGCGGTCCTCGTCACCGCGCGCGGTGACCTCGACAGCGCGACGGCGGCCGACCTGGCCTCGCTGCTCTCCGACCGCCTGTGGGCGACGCCGGAGCAGCTGGTCGTCGACTTGTCCGAAGTGGACTTCCTCGGCGTGGCCGGGGTCCGGGTGCTGCTGCACGCGGCCCTGCAGGCCGGCCACGGCGGCACCGAGCTGCTCGTGGTCACCGGGGCCAACGCGGGGGTGCGGCGGGCCCTGCGGGTGACCGGGGCGGACCGGAGCCTCGCGCTGGCCGAACGCCGGCCCGCCCCCGCACCGGCCTGACCGGCGTCGTGCCGTCAGCCGTGCGGCACTTATCCGCGCAGGGCCGGGAGCAGCTCCTTCTCGGCGAAGTCGAGGAAGTCCTCCTGCTGGTCACCGCCGATCTGCACCAGCGCCACGTCGGTGAAGCCCGCCTTCTCGAACTCCCGCACCGCCTCGGCGATCGGCTCGGCGTCCGGGCCGCACGGGATCGAGCCGGCGACGTCGTCCTCGCGGACGAACTGCGTCGCCCCGGCGAACCCGGCCGGCCCCGGCAGCTCGGCGTTGACCTTCCAGCCGCCGGCGAACCACCGGAACTGCTCGTGCGCGCGCTTCACGGCGGCGTCGCGGTCGGTGCCCCATGACACGGGCAGCTGCCCGATCTTGCGGCTCGGCGCCCCGCCCAGCTTCGTCGCGTCCCACTCCTGGGAGAGCTCCGCCTTCGGCTCGACGGCGATCATCGCGTCGGCGACCGGGGCGAACCGCCGGACCGACTGCGAGCCGGACACCGCTACGCCGATCGGCGTGCGCTTCTCCGGCAGGTCCCACAGCTTCGCCGAGTCGACGCGGAAGTGCTTGCCGTCGTAGTCGAAGTAGCCGCCGTCGAACAGGCCGCTGATGATCTGCACGGCCTCGGAGAGCATCTCGTGCCGGACGTTGGCCGGCGGCCAGCCGCGGCCGATGACGTGCTCGTTGAGGTTCTCCCCCGCACCGAGGCCGAGGGTGAACCGGCCGCCGGAGAGCGCCTGCACGGTCGCCGCCTTCTGCGCCACCACCGCCGGGTGGTAGCGCATGGTCGGGCAGGTCACGTAGGTCATCAGCTCGGCGCGCTCGGTCACCTGGGTGACCGCGCCCAGCACGGCCCAGGCGTAGGGCGCGTGGCCCTGTTCGTCCAGCCAGGGCGAGTAGTGGTCGCTCATGACCTCGAAGTCGAAGCCGGCCCGTTCCGCTCCGGCGGCGAACCGGACCAGGTCGTTCGGGCCGGCCTGCTCGGTCATCAAGGTGTAGCCGATCCGCATCGGCGCCTCCTCTCGCTCGGCTGCACGGGGGTTCCGGGTGGCGGAGCCCCCGGCCCGGGGCGGAGCCCCGGTTGTCACAGCTCTCCGCGTACCCGGGGGCCGCGGCGGGTAACCACCCCGACCGGGACGTTTACCCCGTGATCAACCGGGTACCCACCGCGCGAGACGAAGGGAGCGGGTATGCCTCAGTCGTGGAGCGGAAAGCGCGAACGCCAGTACGAGCACGTCAAGGACTCGGCCGAGGACCGCGGTGCGAGCACTAAACGGGCCAAGGAGATCGCGGCCCGCACGGTGAACAAGAACCGCGCCCAGGCGGGTGAGTCCCGGCAGGCGAGCAAGACGTCGCTGAAGGACAAGTCGCCGCAGCAGCGCGGTGGCGAACGGTCCGGCAACCGCAAGGGCCCGGGCGGCCCGACGAAGGACCAGCTCTACAACGAAGCGAAGAAGAAGAACATCGACGGGCGCTCGAAGATGACCAAGAAGGAACTCGAACGGGCGCTGGGCCGGTGACGAAACCCGAAATCCCTGATCACGAAGTGTCAGCATTACACCGGATGGGTAGTACCTCCCGCATGGAAGAAACTCGAAGCGACAGCTCGTTCGGCGGCAAGCCGACCGTCGACGAGCTGCTCGACGAACTCGTCGAGCTGCGGCTCCCCGCCATGGCGGAGCAGATCCCCCTGGTCCGGATGCTCACGCACGGCGTGGTCTCGCGCGCGGACTTCGGGCTGGACGCCATCGCCGACGCCAAGATGGCCGTCGACGAGGCGTGCGCGCAGCTCGTCCAGCTGGCCGAACTGGGCTCGCAGCTGCAGTGCCGCTTCCGGCTCGCCCCCGACGGCTTGCACGTCATCGTTTCGACCCGGTCGAGTGACCCGCGACCCCCGAGCGATCGCACGTTCGGGTGGCACGTCTTGACGACCCTGAGCAAGTCGGTGACCGCGCACTGCGACGCGCTTCCCGGTGGGGGTGCGGGCATCGTCACGATCGAGCTGGTGCTCAACCCGGGAACGAGCGCGTGAGCAGCGAGCGGAAAACCCTCCTCCACCGCCCGGACGAATATGCCCACTGCGAACCGCTGTTCAAGGAACTGGACGGCCTCGAAGCCGACGACCCGCGCCGGGAGGGCATCCGGAGCAAGCTCGTCACCGAGCTGCTCCCGCTGGCCGAGCACATCGCGACCCGGTTCTCCGGCCGCGGGGAGCCGCGGGAGGACCTGGTCCAGGTGGCGCGGATCGGCCTGATCAACGCCGTCGACCGGTTCGACCCCGCCCGGGGGCACGACTTCCTGTCCTTCGCGGTGCCGACGATCATGGGCGAGGTCCGCCGGCACTTCCGCGACACCGGCTGGTCCGTCCGCGTCCCCCGGCGGCTCAAGGAGCTGCACCTTTCACTGAGCCAGGGCTCGGCGGTGCTCTCCCAGCGCCTGGGCCGCGCCCCCACGCCGACCGAGCTGGCGGAGCACCTGAACCTCGACATCGACGAGGTCCGCGAAGGTCTGCTCGCGGGCAACGCCTACCAGGCGCTCTCGGTCGACAAGCCGGTGCACGACGACGCCGAGGCGTTGTCGCTGGCGGACACCATGGGGGAACCGGACCACGAGATGGCCATGGTCGAGAACCACGAGGCCCTCCAGCCCCTGCTGCAGGAACTGCCGAAGCGCGAGCGCGCGATCCTGGTGATGCGGTTCTTCGGCGGGCTCACGCAGACCCAGATCGCCGACCGCGTCGGGATCTCCCAGATGCACGTCTCCCGGCTGCTGTCGCAGACCTTGGAGCAGTTGCGCGGGAAGCTGACCGGCGAAGGCTAGCCGGCCCGGCCCCGAGGACGAACCGCCGGGGCCCGCGGCCTCGACCGCCACCTCCTGGCCCATCCGGATCGAGGGCGGCACTGCCCAGGCGAGGTGCGCCGGCCGGCCGGAGTGAGCCGGGCCGGCGCCCGAGACCGGCGAAGAACCGCGCCACGCGGGCTGCCGAGGCCGTCCCGCCCCGGCTGCCCGCGAGCGCAGCTCCCGGAAGTTGGTGCGGGGGCGGGCTCAGGCCAGCCAGCCGGGACGCCCGCCCTTCCGCAGCCGCCGCCACTCCCGCGCGAACGTCTCGCGCAGCTGCGCCGCCCGCGCCGCGTCCTGGGCGTGGAGCAGCCCGAAGGTGAAGGTGTTCTGCCCCTCGCCGTGGCCGGCGATGGCGAGGTGGTGCAGGACGTCCCGGCCGACCACGGTGTCCTGGTGCTCGCCCAGCGTGCTCTGGACGGCCTTGACGTTCTTGCGCCACTCCCGCAGCTTCTTCCCGTACACCGGCTTCACGGTGTCGGCCGCGTAGCGGGCCCGCTTGGCCTTCTTGCGGACGTCGTGCAGGGCTGTCTCCAGCTCGTCGCCCGTCAGGCCGCGGGCTGCCGCTCGGGCGCGGCTGAGCTTCTTCGCGGCCTTTCGCAGCGGCTTGCGCAGACCGGCCTTCGCGGGCTTGCGTGCCTTCGCGGTCAGCGGCGGCTCGTCCAGCAGGGCGTCCAGTTCGCGCAGCAGCTGCAGGTAGCGCTTGCCGGTCAGCACGGCCAGCGCGCGAGTCCGCCCTTCCTCGGCCTCCCGGGCGAAATGGCGGGTGAGGAACTGGCGCAGCGGTCCGAACACGAGCTCCGAAGGCACTTCGCCGAGCTGTTCGCGCAGCCGCTCCTCGGTGACCTCGGTGTCCCTGGCCGGCGACAACTGGCGGCCGAGCCACTGCAGCTCGGCCACGAGGGGCGCCGTCCGCTTCTCGTCGATGAGAGAGCCGAAGGTGCGGAACGTGCTTCGCAGCTTCCGGATCGCGACGCGCATCTGGTGCACCGAATCCTCGGCGTCGAGCCGCACCCCGACGTCCGCACGGCGCAACCGGCCGTAGTGCTCGCGCACGGCCGCCAGCACGACGTCGCCGGCGGACGGCTTCTTGCCGGGCCGACGCGGCGCCGAGACGCGGTCACCGACGAGGCGGCGCAGTTTCGACGGCCACGGCGCCACCGAGGCACCGGCCTCGGTCAGCGCGCGGTCGAACTCCCCGAGCAGCGCCGGTTCGGCCGCGGGGTCCAGCTCGAGTTCCAGTTCGCGCCATTCGTCGAGCCTTGCGGTCGCGCCGCCGGCTTCCCCGGTCACGTGGTCGTCGGTGAGGGTCGCGATGGTGCGGCCGCCCGGGCCGGCGAGCCGGTGGGCGAAGCGGTCGGTGCGCAGGTGCGCGATCGGCACCAGCTTCTCCCCCAGCGTGTACGCCCGCACCAGGCGCCGCAGCCGGCCGGGCACCTTGTGCGGGTCGCCGCCCAGCGGCAGCTGCAGCTCCTGCCGCTCGTCGGCCGACACCGGGAGCTTGAGGTGCCAGCCGGCGTCGGGGCCGCCGACGCGCCGCCGCAGCGTGATGCCGCCGCGGGCCAGCCGGAACGTCTCGGTGTCGTAGTAAGACGCGTCCAGGACGTGCTCGACGGGGTCGTCCTGCGTTTCGACACCTCCGACGCCGACCAGGCGGGGCACCCCGCTGCCGGCGACGATCTCGTACTTGCGTTCGCGCTCGGTCACGCGCGACGGCGCTGCCATGGTTCGTCCTCCTCGGGGGCCGGTTTCCCGGTGAATACCCGGGAGGCGCCCGGCCGACACGGGATTCGGCGCCGGAGCAGCGGGTATCCCATGCTGCGAACCCGAGCCCGGACCAGGAGAGTGCATGAACGGCAAGCAGTCCGCAACCGACCTGACGACCGTCCTCGCCGGCGACCACCGCGAGCTCGACCGGCTCTGCACCGAGCTCGAGCTCGGCCAGGGCAGTCCGGAGAACCGCAAGGACCTCGCCGATCACCTGATCGCGGAGCTGGTCCGGCACGCCGTCGCCGAAGAGCCCTACCTCGACGGCGACGGCGACCTCGCCGAAGCGGACCGCCTGATGCGGGAGCTCGAAGGCGCCGGGCCGCAGGAGACGCGGTTCGAACGCCTGCTGGGCGGGCTGATCCGCGCCGTCCGGCGGCACGTCCGCGAGGAGGGGCCCGCGGCCGTGCGCGAGATCCGGCGCACCTGCTCCGCCGACCGGCAGGCCGAACTGGGCCGCGAAGTTCTCGAGACCCGGGAAGCCGCGCCGCGGCTCCCGCATCCCGACCTCGCCGACCGGATGCCCCAGGCCGACCAGCTGTGGCCGGGGCTGGGCTTCGTCGACCGGGCCCGTGCCGCCCTGCGCGCCCCGGCATCGGGTTGAATGGGCAGCCTGTACCTCGATCCGGAAGACAGTGAGGACCCATGAGCGTCGGCGAAGAGGAGTGGGCCCGGGAACGGGCCTGGTTCGGGCGGGACGGTGAACCGGAGCCGGGGCCGCTGGCCCGGCAGTTCGCCGACCTCACGCGGACCCTGCTCGACGTGACGCCGACCGTCGCCGGCGTGCTCAAGCTCGTCGTCGGGGCGGCGATCGCGCTCATCCCGGACGCCCACCTGGTCAGCGTCACCCTGCGGGACACCGACGGGACGTTCCACACCCCCGTCGAGACGGACCCGGTCACCGAGCGGCTCGACCAGGTGCAGTACGACCACGGCGAGGGCCCGTGCGTGGAGTCGGCCCGCCCGGACGGCCCGGCCATCGGCTGGTCGCGGAACCTGGGCAGCGACCCCCGCTGGCCGGCGTTCGGCCCGGCCGCCGCCCGGCACGGCTACCACTCGGTGCTGGCCACCGCCCTGCTCCCGGACGCCCGCCCGCCCCGGCTGTCGGGCGCGCTCAACATCTATTCGCGGACGCCGGGCGCGTTCGACACCGCGGCGATCGACACCGCGCTGCTGCTGGCGACGCACGCTTCCCTCGCGCTGGCCCACACCGAAGCCGTGGCTTCGGCCGAGCTGGAGTCGGCGCACCTGCGCCGGGCCCTGGACAGCCGCGATGTCATCGGCCAGGCGAAGGGCATCCTGATGCAGCGCCGCGGCATCACCGCCGACGAGGCCTTCGACGTGCTGCGCCGCGCGTCGCAGGACCTCAACGTCAAGCTCGCCGATCTGGCGACGGCGCTCGCCTCGCGGCACACCGAAGTGGATCTGCCGGCCTCCGAAGCGTGACACACAGCGAGGGCGGCACCTTCCCGGGAAGGTGCCGCCCTCGCTGTGGTGCCGCCGTTACTGGGCGGAGTACGGGGACCGGTTCTCCAGCGTCGGGCTGGCGGCCGGGTACCGGCCGTCCTGGCCCGGCACCGGGGTGACCGTCGTGCCCTGCTGCTCCATGTCCGCCCGCGGCCGGGGGCCGCGCTGGACGACCGCCTCGACCTCCTGCTCACCGCGGATGCGGGCCAGGACGCCGAGGGTGATCGCGTGGGCCAGCGCGAGGATCAGCAGCAGCACGCCGATCCGCCCCACCACGCCGGGCAGGTCGCTGCCGCCCATCTCGATGGTCGAGATCAGCGCCAGCACCCCCAGCGTCGCGAGGTGGAACAGCACCGTGACCAGGCGGGTCATCGAAGCGCCGGCCGCCGGGTCGCCGTAGGAGTTCTCCAGGTAGCGGCGGCCGCTGCGGTAGATGATCTGCCCGTCTATCAGGACCAGCGCAACGCCGATCGCGAGGAACGACAGGTACGCGTTCGTGGTCATGCCGGACGCTCCTTCCTGGGGGACCTTGCGGGAGGAATACCCGGCAGGTCGCGCAGGGAAACGCCCCCGTCACGCGGTGAAGGTGTCCGGGTCCGGCCCGGTGCGGCGGCCTTCGTCCAGCCGGCCGATTTCCGCCATGTCCTCGTCGTCGAGTGCGAAGCCGAACACGTCGATGTTCCGGCGCATCCGGCCGGGTGACGCCGACTTGGGGAAGACGATGTTCCCGAGCTGGACGTGCCAGCGCAGCACGACCTGCGCCGGCGTCCGCCCGTGCTTCTCCGCCAGGCCGCGGAGCACCGGGTCGTCGAGCACGCCGGCCTGCGCCAGCGGGCTCCACGCCTGGGTGGCGATGCCGTGCGCCCGGTGGTACTCGCGCAGCTCCGCCTGCTGCAGTGCCGGGTGCAGCTCGATCTGGTTGACCGCGGGCACCAGGGACGTCTCCTCGATCAGGCGGTCGAGGTGGGCGGGCTGGAAGTTCGACACGCCGACGGCGCGGGCCTTGCCCGCCCGGAGGATGTCTTCGAAGCCCTGCCACGTCCGGACGAACGTGTCCTTGGCCGGCAACGGCCAGTGGATCAGGTAGAGGTCGACGTAGTCGAAGCCGAGCCGGCGCAGGCTGCCTTCGAGCGCGGTGATCGCGTTGTCGTGCCCGTGCGCGTCGTTCGCCAGCTTCGTCGTGACGAACACGTCCTCGCGCGCCACCCCGGACTCCGCGATCCCGGCGGCGACACCGGCCTCGTTGCGGTAGGCCTGCGCGGTGTCGATGTGGCGGTACCCCGTTTCCAGGGCCGTCCGCACGGCTTGGGCCGTTTCCTCGGGCGGGATCCGGAAAACGCCGAACCCGACCTGCGGGATCCGCACGCCGTTGTTCAATTCCAAGGTGGGAACGCCGGCTGTGGTGGTCGTCATGAGTCCGGCCTACCCGGCGGTCCCCGGACGTGAAACGCGGCGGGGCGGATGATCCCGCCCCGCCGCGACAACTCACCCCGAACGGGTGACTCGCGGGTCTTACTGCCCCGGGCGGTCCACGTCACCGCGCCAGCCGCCGGTCTCCCGGCCGCGCTGCTCGATGAACTCCTTGAACCGCTTCAGATCGCCCTTCACGCGGCGGCCGAGCACGCCGAGCTTGTCGGCGACGTTCTCGGCGAAGCCCTCCGGGTCGATGTCCATCTGCGCGGTCACCCGGGTGTGCGAGTCGTCCAGCCGGTGGAAGGTGATGACGCCGGCGTGGTCCGGCCCGGAGTCCGAGGTCCAGGCGACCCGCTCGTCGGGGTGCTGCTCGGTGATCGTCGCGTCGAATTCGCGCGTCACGCCACCGAACCGCGTCACCCAGTGGGTGTGGGTGGCGTCGACCTGGCGGATTTCCTCGACGCCCTCCATGAACTGCGGGAATTCCTCGAACTGCGTCCACTGGTTGTACGCGGTCGAAACGGGGACTTCCACGTCCACGATTTCGGTGATCGTGCTCATGCACTCCTCCTCCTCGTCGATGGTGGGTACAAATCGGCTACCCGGTGCACCGGAGGTCAAACGCGGCGCGATTGACGCACGGCCGAGCCGGGTATACGGCGACCAGGCAAGGAGGTGTTCGGTGATCGAAGAGGTGAACAAGAAGCCGGCTTCCGACCGCTCGGTCGGCGAACTGGTGACGGACCTGACCGACGAGGTCAAGCGGCTCGTCCGGGACGAGATGCGGCTCGCGGCCTTCGAGCTGCAGCGCAAGGGCAAGAAGATGGGCCTCGGCGCCGGGTTGTTCGGCGCGGCGGGCCTGTTCGCGTTCCTCGGCGCCGGCACGCTGGTCGCGGCGGCCGTGCTGGCGCTCGCGCTGGTCGTGCCCGGCTGGCTGGCGGCGGTGATCGTCGCGGTCGCGCTGTTCGTCGTGGCCGGGATCGCGGCGCTGGTCGGGAAGAAGGAAGTGGCGCAAGGGGTGCCGCCGGTGCCCGAGGAAGCGATCAGCGGCGTCCGCGAAGACGTGGACACCGTGAAGCAGGGAGTGCGGACATGAGCGGGGACTTCCCGAAGAACGCCGAAGAGGCGCGCCTCGACCGGGACGCCACCCGGGAGGAGCTCACCGAAACCCTGGAGGCGCTCGGCCAGAAGCTCGACGTCAAGGCCAGGGTCAAGGAAAACGTCGACGAGAAGCTCGACCAGGCGACCGCGAAGGTCGCCGACGTCACGAACGAGCCGACCGCGGTCAAGTTCCGCCAGGGCGCCGACGCCGTCCGCGCCAACCCGCTGCCGGTCTTCGCCGGCGTGCTGGGCCTGCTGATCCTGATCCGCCTGATCCTGCGCCGGAGGAACTCGTGAACAAAGCGCTCTACAAGCCGCTGAGCTGGGTGGTGGGTGCCCTGGGCGGCATCCTCGCCGGCCAGGTGTTCAAGCAGGTCTGGAGCCGCGTGGCCGGGGAGGACGACGCCCCCGACGCCACCGACCGCGACTACACCTGGCGTCAGGTGGTCATCGCGGCGGCGGTGCAGGGGGCGATCTTCGGTGCCGTCAAGGCCGCCACCGAACGAGCCGGCGCCGTCGGTTACCGCAAGGCGACCGGCGACTGGCCCGGAGACGACTGAACAGCAAGCGTTGTCGAAGACCTGAAGTACACAGTGGACGGCGGGAGGCGTGTCCGGCGAGCGGTCACGCCTCCCGGCCGGGCTCGAGGGCCAAGCCGGCGAGCGCGGCACCGACGCGGGGGTGGATCTTCAGCAGCAGGTCGGCGCCGGTGGCTTCGAGCGAACGGGTGACCGCGTGGCCGCCGAGCACGAGGGCGAGTTCGGTGCGGGCGTTCGCCTGCAGGAGCGCGCGGACCCCGGCGCAGCTCAGGAAGGCGACCCGGGTCAGGTCGACGACCAGCCGCTCGCCGGTGACGAGGGCTTCGTCGAGGATGCCGACCGTGGCGGCGTCGATGTCGCCGACCAGGGTGAGGACGGTGATCCCACCCGGTCGTTCGGTTGTGGTGACGGTCAGGCCGGACGGTTCGTAGAGCGTGCGGAAACAGTCGTACATGGCGCTCCCTATTTCAAGCGGTGCAGGGGCGCTGACCGGAGCACGTGTCTGAACAACAGCCAACCCCCTGACCGTACGCCCCTGGGCGGTGAGGTCAACCCCGCGGGTTTCCCGGCTCCGACCTCGGGTAATCCGTTCGGGACGGATATCCGCCCCGGAAGGAGCTCCATGCGTGTCGTGATCGTCGGCGGCGGTTTCGCCGGTTACCACGCGGCGAAGAGCCTGCGGAAGGAAGCCGGCGAAGACGTCGAAGTGGTCGTCCTGAATCCCACGGATTATTTCCTCTACCTGCCGTTGCTGCCCGAAGTGGCGGCCGGGATCCTCGACCCGCGGCGCGTCGCGGTGTCGATCCCCGAGACGCTGCGCGGAGTCCGGCTGGTGCTCGGGGTGGCCACCGGTGTCGACTTCGATGCCCGCCACGTCACCTACACCGATCCCGAAGACAACGAACACCGGATCGGGTACGACCGGCTGGTGCTGGCCGCGGGCAGCGTCAACAAGCTGTTGCCGATCCCGGGCGTCCCCGAGTACGCGCACGGCTTCCGCGGTGTGCCGGAAGCGCTGTACCTGCGCGACCACATCACCCGGCAGATCGAACTGGCCGCCGCGGCCGACGACCCGGCCGAACGCGACGCGCGCTGCACGTTCGTGGTGGTCGGGGCCGGCTACACCGGCACCGAGGTCGCCGCGCAGGGTCCCGCGTTCACCGCGGCGCTCGCCAAGCGCCACCCCGAACTGGCCGGGCAGCGGATCCGCTGGCTGCTGCTCGACGTCGCCGAGCGGGTGCTGCCCGAGCTCGCCGGGCGGCTCGGCCGGACCGCCGACCAGGTGCTGCGCTCGCGCGGGGTCGAGGTGCTCATGAAGACCTCGGTCGAGCACGCCGACGCCAAGGGCGTCACGCTGACCAACGGCGACGCCGTGCCGGCCCGCACCCTCGTGTGGTGCGTCGGCGTGCGGCCGGACCCGCTGGTGGCCGGCCTCGGGCTCGAGACCGCGAAGGGCCGGCTGGTGGTCAGCGAGCAGCTGACCGTGCCGGGCCGCGACGACGTGTTCGCCTGCGGCGACGCGGCCGCGGTGCCCGACCTCACGCGTCCCGGCCAGTACACCGCGATGACCGCGCAGCACGCCGAGCGCCAAGGCCGGCTCGCCGGACGCAACGTGGCGGCGTCGCTCGGGTACGGCCGGCGGGGTACCTACCGGCACCACGACCTCGGCTTCGTCGTCGACCTCGGGGCCGGCGCCGCCGCGGCGAACCCCTTGCACATCCCGCTGTCCGGGCGCCCGGCGAAGGCCGTGACGCGCGCCTACCACCTGATGGCGATGCCGGGCAACCGCGTGCGCACGGCCGTCGACTGGGTCCTGGAGGCGCTGACCGGCCGCCAGACCGTCCAATTGGGACTCGTCCGCTCCGGGGCCGTGCCGCTCGACACGGACAGCCCGGAACTCCCCCGCCGCTGAACTCCCTTTCGGTGAAAGGAACGCCCATGCCCGCCGAACCCGAACCCGTCCGCTCCGAAGGCCCCGCCGTGGTGACCGCCGGGGACCCGTCGGGGCCCAAGGTGATCGTCCTCGACCCGGCGGGCGCCGCGAAGCACGACGAGCTGCCCGCGACCTGGCGGCCGCTGGCGGAACAGCGCGCCGTGTTCTGGTGCCGGATGCCCGCCGGCGGCGCGCTGACCGAAGCCGACGACCTGCTCGGCGACGCCGGCCCGCACGATCCCGAGATCGCCGTCGTGGCGAGCGGCCCGTTCGCGGCGGAGGCGCTGCAGCTGGTCGAGCGGCACCCGGGTGCGGCGACGCACCTGCTGCTGGTCGACCCGGCCTCGGACGCGTTCCTCGCCTCCGACGACGCCCTCCAGGCCAATGACGCCTGGCTGGCCGAACACGACGACGTGGTCGCCAAGCTGCTCGAGACGGGCACGGAGGTGCGGGTGGTCGCGTCGAGCGCGGTGAGCCCGGAAGACCGCGTGCCGCCGCCGCTGCCGCTCGGCCACCCCGCCGTCGTCTCGGCGGTGCGCAGGGCGCTCGGCGAGAACTAGCCCGCGGAAGCGAGCGCGACGAAGGCCCGCACCACCGGGGACGCCGAGCCGGCCCGCCAGGCCAGGCCCAGGTCGATCCTCGGGGGCGGGTCTTCGAGGCGCCGCAGCACCACCCCGCGGCGCCGCAGCGCCCGGGCCCGGTGTTCCGGGACCGCCGCGACGCCCGCCCCTTCGGCGACCGCGCGCATGAGCTGCTCGTCCTCCGGTTCTTCGCGGACGATCGGCGGCAGCCCGCCGGGCCAGACCTGGCCGCTGATCGCGTCGTACTGGCCGGGGCCGTTCTCCCGCGGCCAGAACACCACCGGCTCGGCGGCGATCGCGGCGCGCCGGACCCGGCCGCGGCGGTGGGCGAGCGGGTGCCCGGACGGCAGCGCGAGCAGGACCTCCTCGGAGCCGACCACGGCGACCTCGATGCCCGGCACGGTGACCGGCGGCCGCACGAAGCCGACGTCGATTTCGCCCGCCGCCAGCCGGGCCAGGTTCAGCTTGGTCCAGCCGGTTTCCAGGGCGAGTTCGACGGCCGGGTGCCGCTCGCGGTACAACGCGACCAGGTCGCCGGCCAGCGGGCCGGGCGCCGAACGCGTGTAGGCGATCCGCAGCCGCCCGGCGTCACCGCGGCCGGCCGCGGTGATCGCGCCCCGGGCGCGGTCCAGCCGATCGAGCAGGTCGCGGGCCTCGGCGGCGGCCACCCGGCCGGCGTCGGTCAACGCGAAGCGCGGGCCCGTGCGGTCGAGCAGCGCGACTCCCAGGTCCGCCTCGAAGGCGCGGATCTGCTGGCTCAGCGACGGCTGGGACACGAACAGCCGGGCGGCCGCCTTCGTGAAGTGCATTTCTTCGGCGAGCACGGCGAAGTAGTGCCATCGGCGCAGGTCCACCCAGCGATTATAAGGTGCTCCTATGATTTGATCGGGACGAAGTCTTGGACGGCCCGCCCCGCCCGCTGCTGTCCTGGATCCCGTGACCACGACCAGCGCGCCCCTGACCCGCACCGACCGCAAGCTGCTCGCCCTGGCCGCCGCGGCGGACCGGCGGCTCGCCGCCCCGATGGCCGGGTTCGTCGACCTGGCCGCCGTCCGGGAAGCCGCCGAAGACCTGACGAAGGCGTTCGCGCCGCTCGGGCGGGTCCAGCACACGGTCGCCGCCAAGGCGTGCGGCCTGGCGCCCCTCCTGCGGTTCCTCGGCGACCTCGGGATCGACGCCGAGGTCGCGAGCCCGGGCGAGACGGCGGTCGCGGAGGCCGCGGGCCTGCGCGGCCCGCGGCTGGTGCTCGACTCCCCCGCCAAGACGACCGCCGAGCTCGCCCACGCACTGGCCGAGGGCACGGCGGTCAACGCCGACAACTTCCAGGAGCTCGCCCGGCTCGACCGGCTGGTCGGCGCGACACCGCCGCGGTCGGTGCTGGGCCTGCGGATCAACCCGCAGGTCGGGGCCGGCCGGATCGGCGACACGAGCACCGCCACGGCGGCGTCGAAGTTCGGCATTCCGTTGCGGGACCCCGGAAACCGGGGATTGCTGCTGGAGTCCTTCGCGCACCGGCCGTGGCTGACCCGGCTGCACGTCCACGTCGGCTCGCAGGGCTGCCCGCCGGAGCTGATGGCCGACGGCGTCGCGGCGGTGCACGAACTCGCCGAGGAGATCAACGCCGAGGCCGGGTACCGGCAGGTCACCAGCCTCGACCTCGGCGGCGGCCTGCCGGTGGACTTCACCTCCGAGGAGCCGGGTCCGACGTACGCGGGGTACGTCGCGACGCTGCTGGCCCGGGTCCCGGCCCTGGCCGACGGGCGCTACGCGTTCGTCACCGAGTTCGGCCGGTCCCTGCTGGCGAAGAGCGGCTTTCTCGTGAGCACGGTGGAGTACACGAAGGTCGCCGGCGGACGGCACATCGCCGTGACGCACGTGGGTGCGCAGGTGGCGGCGCGCACGGTGCTCCAGCCGGAGCACTGGCCGCTGCGGATCGGCGCGTTCGGCCCGGCCGGCACGCCGAAGACCGGACCCGAAGTACCGCAGGACATCGCCGGGCCCCTGTGCTTCGCCGGGGACCTCCTCGCCCGCGAGCGGCCGCTGCCGCTGCTCGAACCGGGCGACCTCGTCGTCGCCCACGACACCGGCGCGTACTACTTCGGCGCGCACTACGCGTACAACACGCTGCCGCGCCCGGCGGTGTACGGGTTCACCGTGTCGCCCCGCGGTGACGTCCGGTTCACGCCGCTGCGCCGCGCGCAGACCCTCGCCGAGCTGGTCGCCGACGCCGGCGGCGAATTCCTCGGAGTGGTCCCGGCGGCCTGATCCCCGGCGTACGATCCTCCGCACGCCGAGGGGAGACTGCCATGGGGGCCGGTCGGGACTTGCCGCGGTTCGCCGCGCTGCCAGTCGGGATTGTCGTCGCCGTCCAGGCCGTCGTGCTGACGGCATTGTCCGGGCGCTACGGCTTCCACCGCGACGAGCTGTACTTCGTCGCCGCGGGCCGCCGGCCGGACTGGGGGTACGTCGACAACCCGCCGATCACCCCGTGGCTCGCCCGGGCGTCGACGGCGTTGTTCGGCGAGACACCCACGGGCCTGCGGGTGATCGCGACCCTGCTCGGGATGGCGACGGTGGTGGTCGTCGCGCTGATCGCCCGCGAGTTCGGCGGCGGCCGCGGTGTCCAGCTGTTCACCGCGATCGCGACGGCGCTGTCGTCCTACGTCCTGGTCGTGTCGCACATGCTGGCGACCAACTCCGCGGACGTGCTGCTGTGGTCGCTGATCGCGTTCTTCGGCCTGCGGTTGCTGCGCACCGGCGACGGCCGGTGGTGGCTCGCCGCCGGTGCCGCCGCGGGTCTCGGCCTGGCGAACAAGTGGCTCGTCCTGCTCCTGCTGTCCGGGCTCGGCATCGGCGTCGCCATCGCCGGGCCGCGCCGGGTGCTGCGCACCTGGTGGCTCGCCGCCGGCGTCGGGATCGCCGCCGTCCTGGCGGCTCCGGTGGTGCTCTGGCAGGCGTCGCACGGCTGGCCGATGCTCACCGTCGCCGGCGGCATCAGCGAGGACGACGGCACCGAGAACCGCCTCCTGTTCGTGCCGATGCAGCTGCTCCTACTTTCGCCACTGCTGGTGCCGGTGTGGATCGCCGGGCTCGTGCGGCCGTGGCGTGACCCCGCCCTGCGCTGGGCCCGCCCGCTGGCCATCGCCTACCCGGTGGTCTGCGCCGAGCTCCTGGTGCTCGGCGGGAAGCCGTACTACTCGGTGCCGTTGCTGCTGCCGCTGGTCGCGCTGGGCGCGGAACCGGCGCTGCGGTGGCTGGGCCGGGGCGGGACGCTCCGGCGGGTGCTCACCGGCGCGGCCGCCGCGGTGTGCGTGGCCGTGTCCGTCCTCGTCGGACTCCCGGTCGTGCCGGCGTCGGCGCTGAACGGCCCACTGCTGGCGATGAACAAGGAGCCGGGCGAGCAGGTCGGCTGGCCGGACTTCGCCGGCAGCGTCGCGGGTGCGTGGCGGCGGATCCCGGACGCCGAGCGCGACACCGCGGTGATCCTCGCCGGCAACTACGGCGAAGCCGGCGCGATCGAGCGCTACGGACCCGAATTCGGGCTACCCCAGCCGTATTCGGCGCACATGTCGTACGCGGACTGGGGGCCGCCGCCGGACCGGCTGGTCGGCCCGGTGCTGCTCGTCGGGCGGGTACCGCCCGGCTCGCCCGCGTCCCGGCTGATCACCGGGTGCCGCGCGGTCGCCAAGCACCACAACGCCGAAGGCGTCGACAACGACGAGGAAGGTGTCGTGCTTTCGCTGTGCACGCTGACGCGGCCGTGGTCGCAGGCTTGGCCCCAGCTGCGGCACTACTACTGAGCGGTTCGTCCGGTTCGCGCTACCCTCGGGCGCATGGTGGCGAGGCGCACGGCGGTGGCCGTGGTGGGGGCGGGCCCGGCCGGACTCACGGTGGCGAACCTCCTGCGGCGCGCGGGGATCGGCTGCGTGCTGCTGGAGGCCCAGAGCCGGGCGTTCATCGAACAGCGGCCACGGGCCGGGTTCATCGAGGAGTGGGCGGTCCGCGGGCTCGAACAGCGGGGCCTCGGCGAGCAGCTCGTCGCGAAGGCGCCGCGGCACGAGGAGTTCGAGTTCCGGTTCGCCGGGCAGCGGCACGTCTTCCGCTACGGCGACGTCACCGGGCAGCGGCATTTCGTGTACCCGCAACAGCTTCTGGTGACCGATCTGGTCGCGCGGTACACCGGCTCCGGCGGTGACGCGGTCTTCGAGGTCTCGGACGTGGAGCTCCACGACCTGACTTCGGACTCCCCCGCCGTCACGTTCCGGGCCGGCGGCGGCGAGCACCGGATCGACTGCGACTTCGTGGCGGGCTGCGACGGCGCCCGCGGCGTCAGCCAGGGCTACCTGCCGGCGGAATCGACGGTGAAGGCCCACCACGACTACGGAATCGGCTGGCTGGCGCTGCTCGCGGAGGCTCCGCCGTCGGCCGACGGCGTGCTGTTCGGCATCCACCCGCGCGGGTTCGCCGCGCACATGGCACGCACGCCGGCGGTGACGCGGTTCTACCTGCAGACCGCACCGGGTGAGACAGAGGCGGACTGGCCCGACGAGCGTGTGTGGCGGGAACTGCACGCGCGGCTGGCGGTGCCCGGCGGCGAGATCATCGAGGGAAAGCTGTTCGAGAAGCGGATCCTCGACATGCACAACTCCGTCGTCGAGCCGATGTCGCACGGCCGGCTGCACCTCGCGGGCGAGGCGGCGCACCTGGTCGCCCCGATCGCGGCGAAGGGCATGAACCTCGCCCTGCACGACGCGTTCCTGCTCACCGACGCGTTCGAGGCGTACTACGCGGGCGATCCGGCGCCGCTGGCCGGCTACTCCGCCGCGTGCCTGCCGCTGGTGTGGCAGTACCAGGAGTTTTCGCTGTGGCTGTCCGACATCTTCCACCACACCGCGGCCGCGGGCGAGAACCCGTTCGCGGCGCGCATCGCGGAAGCCCGGATGCGCCGCCTGCTCGGTTCGCCCGCGGCCGCGGCGGCGTTCGCGGAGCTCTACATCGGCAAGAACGCGGACTTCTGAGGCGCGCTGACGCTGTCAAGAAGAACAAGACTGCACTTTCCGCGAGATCCCGGGCACGCTCTCCGGCATGCACGAAATCGCCGCTGAGCAGGACCACGTGAACGTTCTCTACGCCCGCCTCGACGCGTTGCGGGAGGAGGCGGCCGCCGCCCTCGCCCGCGGCCACGCTTCGGACGTGTGGCGGGCCGAGGTGGCGCGGCTCGCGGCGGTCGAGGACGGGCTGTGCTTCGGCCGGCTGGACCTGACCGGCGGCCGGCGTGTCCACATCGGGCGGCTCGGGCTGTTCGAGAAGGACCGGCCTCTGCTGGTGGACTGGCGTGCGCCCGCCGCCCGGCCCTTCTACACCGCGACCGCCGCCGAGCCGGGCGAGGTCGTGCGCCGGCGGCGGATCACCACCCGCGGCCGGACCGTTGTCGCCGTGGACGACGAACTGCTCGACCCGGCCGGGCCGCGCGACGGGCTGGTCGGCGAGGCCGCGTTGCTGGCCGCGGTCACGGCCGAGCGCACCGGGCGCATGAGCAACATCGTCACGACGCTCCAGGCCGAGCAGGACCGCATTATCCGGGACGACGCCCAGGGCGTGCTCGTCGTGGAGGGCGGCCCGGGCACGGGCAAGACGGCCGTCGCCCTGCACCGGGTCGCGTACCTGCTCTACACGCACGAGCACCTGCGCACCCGCGGCGTGCTCGTCATCGGCCCCAGCCGGGTGTTCCTCGACTACATCGGCCAGGTGCTTCCCGGGCTCGGCGAGAACCGGGTGGTGACGGCGACCGTGCCCGATCTTCGTCCCGGCGTCGCCGTCACCCGGGTGGACTCGGCGGCGGAAGCCGCCCGTAAGGGCCGGGCGGACATGGCGTCCCGGCTGGCCGAGGCGGTGCGGGCCACCGTCCGGGTACCCGAGGAGCCGGTGGACGTCGAGTTCGAACAGCAGGTCCTGCGGCTGGACCCGGCGGTGGTGCGCCGGGCCGTCCGGCAGGCCAGGGAGACCGGGCTGCCGCACAACCAGGCCCGGGACGTGTTCCACCGGGCGGTCGTGGCCACGCTGACCGGGGAGCTGGTCGACCGGATGGAGGCGGTCGCGTTCACCGACGCCGGCGAGGCGCTCGACGGCGGCAGTGCCGACGGCCGCCTCGGCGAAGCCGAGCTGCGCTCGCTGGCCGCCGCGGGCGTGGTGCTCGACCCGGCCGAAGACGACGGCCCGCGAGTCCTCCTGGACGAGCCGGACCGGGAAGCCTTGCGGACCACCCTGCTCGGCGACGCCGGCGTCCGGGACGTGCTCGACGAGCTGTGGCCCTCCCTGACTCCCGCGGAGGTGGTCGAGGGACCGTGGAGCGCCGCGGACGTCCCGTTGCTGGACGAGGCCGCCGCACTGGTCGGCGAGAGCGTGCCGGTGTTCGGGCACGTGGTGGTCGACGAGGCCCAGGAACTGTCCGAAATGGACTGGCGCGTCCTGGTGCGCCGCTGCCCGTCCCGGTCGATGACCGTCGTGGGGGACCCGGCCCAGACCGGGAGCGCGGCGGGCGCGGCGTCGTGGGACCGGGTGCCGCGGCCGCACCGGCTCGCGCAGCTGACCGTCGGCTACCGCACGCCGGCGGAGATCATGGAGGTCGCGGCGGAGCTGCTCGCGGCGCACCATCCGGAGTTGCGGCCGCCGACGTCGGTCCGCGCGAGCGGAAATCCGCCGTGGCGCCAGGCGGCCACCGACCTGCCCGGTGTGCTCGCCGAACTCGTCGACGAGCACACCGAGGGGCAGCTGGCGATCATCGCGCCGGAGACCGGCGAGCTGGCGGTCGCGCTGTCGCTGAGCGTGCCGCCGGACCTGACCGCCGAAGTGGTGCTGGTGACCCCGGCCGAGGCGAAGGGTCTCGAGTTCGACTCGGTCGTGATCGCCGACCCCGCCGCCGTCCTCGCGGCCGGCCCGTGCGGACCCAACGACCTCTACGTGGCCATGACGCGCGCCACCCAGCGGCTGGGCGTGGTCCACCCCGGGCCGGTCCCGCGGGAACTGCGTTCGCTGACCGAACGACGGGTCAGCTCCAGGCGATCTTGAACACCCACGTGTAGCGGCCCGCCTGCCGGGCCGCGGCCGGGACGTCGATCACCAGGGAGCCGTTCTCGACCGTCCAGTGCAGGTTCCCGCGGTAGCCCAGCATGGTCACCCGGTCGCCGGCGCGGATCGGCACCGGGGCGTCCACGACCACGCGGCTGCCCGGCGCGGTCAGCGAGTGCACGTAGAACGCCTCGTTCTGCTTCACCGTGAACCGCAGGTCGCCGAGCTGGGCCATCCTCGACCAGTACGTCGTCCCGTAGATCGCCTCGCCGTTGACCTTCAGCCACGCGCCCGCGTCCCGCAGGTGCGTCCGCATGACGTCCGGGATCGTGCCGTCGAAGTCCGGGCCGATGTCGAGCAGGAAGTTGCCGTTCTTCGAGACGATGTCGACGAGCGTCCGGACCACCTCCTCCGCCGTCATGTACCGGTCGTCGGGGGTCGCGCGGTTGTAGCCGTAGGAGAACGGGTCGAGGCCCCGGCTCGCCTCCCACTTCGCCACCACGGTGTTCGGGTACGTCGTGTACTCCGGCGTCGTGAAGTCGTGGTCCGGGATGCCGCCGCGGTCGTTGTAGGTGACGTCCTTGGGGCGCTTGCGGTTCTTCGCGTGGTTGAAGTACTCCGAGATCACCGCGCGGGTGTCGTTGACGCCGCCGATGTCGAACCACAGCACGTCCGGGTCGAACTCGGAGATCAGCTCGAGCACCTGCGGCGCCTGGTAGTCGCGGACGAAGTCCTTCCCCGCGGTGTAGCCGGTGTAGGGCAGTGACGCGCCGGTGTAGGGGTTGCGCGGCGCGTGGCCCATCCACGGGTTGTCCGGGTTGAACCATTCCGGCAGCGAGAAGTACAGGCCGTTGCGCAGCTGCGGGGTGTACTTCCGCGAGGCTGTGAAGAGTTCGTTGACGATGTTGCGCTTCGGGCCGAGCTTCACGGAGTTGCGGTCGCTGACCTTCGTGTCCCACAACGCGAAGCCGTCGTGGTGCTTGGACGTCAGGACGTAGTACTCCGCGCCCGCGTCCGCGATGAGGTTCAGCCAGCCGCGGGGGTCGAACTTCGCCGCGGTGAAGTGCGGGATGAAGTCGTCGTAGGTGAAGTTTTCGCCGTACTTCTGCCGGTGGTAGGCGTAGGTCGCGCCGTTCGGGTCCTGCTGGTTCTGCCAGTACCACTCCGCGTACTGCTGCCCCACCGGCGCCCAGGCGGGCACGGCGTACACGCCCCAGTGGATGAAGATGCCGAACTTGCTGTCGGTGAACCAGTAGGGCGCGCGGTGCGTCGAGAGCGACGCGTCGGCCGGCCGGAAGTCCGGGATGCCGAGAGTGATCGGGACCTGCTGGGTGGCGAGCGTGCCGCGGCCGGCGGTGACCCGGATCTGGCCGTTCGTGGTGGTGCCGGGCGGCACGGACGCGTTGGGGGCGAGGCCGAGCCGGACCGTCGCCTGTTCCCCCGGCGCGAGCGCCCGGACGGTCGCGGGCACGACCGTCCGGCCGCCGGGGACGTCGACGGTGACGCTCACCCGGTCGCCCGCGCCGAGCCACACGGTCCCGGCGTTGACGATGGTCGCTTCGGCGGCCTGCGGCCCGCCGTCGGTCAGCAGGTTCGCCGACGAGCGGCCGTCGAGGATCAGCGCCGAGCGGCCCACCGCGACCGGCTGGAGGGTGAGCGCGAAGACGTGCAGGCTGGCGACGTTCGGCGCGGGGTTCGCCGTCGTGGGCAGGGTCAGCGCGACGGCTTCGCGGGCCGGGTCGATCCAGACCTGGCCGGTGGCCACGGAAACCGGGTTGTCGTCGACGACACCGCCGGGCGCGTAGCGGAACGGCGAGACGAGCGCGCCGCTGCCGGTGTACCAGTCGGGGCCGGACAGGGAGCCGGCGCTCGTGCTGCCGTCGGCGTAGTGCACGGTCGCCGGGCCGCCGGCCGCGCCGTAGCTGCCGGCGACCAGGAAGTACGCGACGAAGTAGCGGCCCTTCGGCAGGTCGATCCGCTGTCCGATGGCGGCGATGTTGTTCTTCGCCCCGGCGGCCGCGGATCCGAGCTTGAACGGGACGCCGCCGGCGGTGACGGTCTGCCCGGCCGGCAGGTGCTCGGCGGGGAAGGTGTAGCCGGACCCGTCGAAGTCGCCGCCGGTGGCCGACGCGCTGTCGATGCCATCGTTGGTGAACCAGGGGTCGAGGGCCACCGGGACCGGCGGCGGGGGCGGGACGATCGGGGTGTCGGCGTGGTCCGGGGCGGCGTCCACGGGGATGGCGGCGCCGGCGGGGGTACGGCCGGCCGCGCTGAGCGCGACGGCACCACCCAGGGCGATGCCCAGAGCTTGGCGGCGGGGGAAGGTCGGCACTGAGCCTCCAGGGATCGGATGACTACGGCGGAATTTCGACAGAGTTCGTCCTCAAGACGCACATCTGTCGCTGGCGGAACTGATTCATCCGATGAATGAGCCTGCTTGCTGGCCTCCGCCGTGTCAAGGGGCCAACTGGCCCGATCGTGGTGAACCGTGCTCGTGTTCGCCGCGTATCCCTAGGTAACGAGCTGCAGCCCTCGCGCCAGAACCCAGCCGCACCGAAAGGCCAGACCGATGTCCACCGACCCGAACGCGCTGAGCCGCCGCGCGATCGCCATGCTCAAGGCGATCGCCGACGGACGCGCCGAGCTCCGCTGCAGCTGCGAACCCGACCTCCGCGTGGACGGCCTCTCGTGCTGCGACCAGAACACCGCCCACGACCTCGCCCGCGCCGGGCTGGTCAGAGCCACCCGGCTCGTCGCGCCCGGCCAGTGGGCCCCCGCCGAACTGACCGACGCGGGCCACCGCGCCCTGACCGGATTTCCCGCCGCCGCTGCTTGAGCCTCCCGCTCGACGCCGTGAAGGCCACCTCCAGGACACCGCGTCCCTCGAGGTGGCCTTCACGGCTTTTCGCGGCCGGACGGAAGAGAAACCTTCGGAATGCGCTGAACCGGGCCGGGCCGGCGGCCGTGCTTGGGGTGAGGGCGTCTCGCACACGCCCTCCGGGGTCACCACGACGCAACGATCCGGGCCAGCCTCCGCCCGATCGGGACCGGGTAACCCCGGCGAGCGGCCGTCGCGGCAACGGCCACCTCGCGCGGGCCCGTCCGGCATCCCCAGAATCCCGGACGGGCCCGCCCCGGCCCCTTCCCCGAAGGAACTGTCCCGGATCTTGTCCGGTGTCCTCACCTGATCAGCGGTCGCCGCCCCGCGGACTCGCGCGCGACCGTGGGATCATGCGACGTTTCGTGGCCGTGAGCGCGGCCGTCCTGGCGGGTATCGGTCTCCTCACGACGCCGGGCAGCGCCAACCCGGAAAGCGCTGTCCCGGTGCTCGAGCAGCACGCGGTCGGTGGCTGGGTCGGCACCTGGGCCGCGGCGCCCGCGGCCGCCGTCGCGAACACGCCGGACGGCTACCCGGGCTACTCGATCCGCAACGTCGTGCACACCAGCGCGGGCGGCGGGCGCACCCGCGTCCACCTGTCGAACGCCTTCGGCGCCGCTCCCCTGACCTTCGGGCACGTCACCGTCGCGGTGCAGGGCACCGGGCCGGACGCCGTGCCGGGCACCCTGCGATCGCTCACCTTCGGCGGCGGCGCGAGCGTCGTCGTCCCCGCCGGCGCCGAGGCGTTGAGCGACCCGGTGAACCTCCGGATCCCCGCCGACACCAACCTGCTCGTGACGACGTACGTGCCGGCGAAGTCCGGGCCGGTGACCTACCACCCGGCCGCGGCGCAGACGTCGTACTTCACCCGCAACGGCGACTTCGCCGCCAGCGAGTCCGGGGCGCCCTACACCGAGCAGACGTCGGTGTGGCACTACGTTTCCGGTGTCGACGTCCAAGGTGGTGCCGAAGCGGCGATCGTGACGCTCGGCGACTCGATCACCGACGGCGTCGGCTCGGCCTCCGGAGCCAACCACCGCTGGCCGGACTACCTCGCCGACCGCCTGCACGGCCGCTTCGGCGTGCTCAACGCCGGCATCAGCGCCAACCGGCTGCTGCTCGACGTGCCCGGCTCCGGCGCCGGCCAGAACGCGCTCTCCCGCTTCGACCGGGACGTCCTGAGCGTCGGCGGCGTGCGGACGCTGATCGTGCTGGAGGGCATCAACGACATCCAGCAGGACCCGCACCAGACCGACCCGGCCGCGATCGCCTCGGCGTACCGCCAGCTGGTCACGCAGGCGCACGCCCGCGGTATCCGGGTGCTCGGCGGCACGCTCACGCCGTTCAAGGGCTGGCGGGTCTACGACGACACCCTCGAAGCGACCCGCCAGGCGGTGAACACGTTCATCCGCACCGGCGGGGTCTTCGACGGCGTCGTCGACTTCGACGCGGCGGTCCGCGACCCGGCCGACCCGCTCCGGCTGCTCCCGGCCTACGACTCCGGCGACCACCTCCACCCGGGCGACGCGGGCTACGAGCGGATGGCCGCCGCCGTCCGGCTCGACCGGCTCTGATCCCGGGGGATGAACAGCACCGCGACCAGGCTCACCACCGCCACCGCCACGAGGTAGAGCGACACCGAAAGCGAAGTGCCGGTGGCCGCCTGCAGCGACACCGCGATCGACGGCGCGAAGGCGCCGCCCAGCACCGCGCCCACGGCGTAGGAGAACGAGGCGCCGCTGTAGCGGTAGCGCGGCTCGAACAGCTCCGCGAACAACGCCGACTGCGGCCCGTAGGTGGCACCGAGGCCGATGTTGAGCACGATCACCGCCACGAGCAGCCACACCGTCGCCCGCGTGTCCACCAGCAGGAAGAACGGGATCGGCCAGACCACCAGGAGCACCGATCCGGCCAGGTACACCGGTTTGCGGCCCACGCGATCGGACCACGCGGCCGCGACGAGGATGCTGACCAGCCACGTCACGCTGCCGACGATGACCACGACGAGCAGGGTGGTGCGGTTGATCTTGAGCACCGAGGTGCCGTAGGACAGCAGGTAGGCCAGGAAGATGTAGCCGATGGCGGTGTTGGCGATGAAGCTGCCGGACGCCACCAGCAGCGCCCGCGGCCGTTCGCGCAGCACGTCGAGCATCGGCCGGCTGCTGCGCTCCTCCGCTTCCCGCAACCGCGAGAACACCGGGCTTTCCTCGATCCGCAGCCGGATCACCAGGCCGATGCCGACGAGCACGATGCTCGCCAGGAACGGCACCCGCCAGCCCCAAGCGGCGAACTGCGCGTCGGTCAGCGCCTTGCCGAGCACGAAGAACATCAGCTGCGCCAGGATCAACCCGGCCGGAACGCCGATCTGCGAGAACGCGCCGTACCGGCCGCGGCGGTCCTCGGGCGCGTGCTCGACCGCCATCAGCGCCGCGCCGCCCCATTCGCCGCCCGCGCTCAGGCCCTGCAGCAGCCGCAGGACGAGCAGCAGGACGGGCGCCCAGACCCCGATCGCGGAGTACGTCGGCAGCAGCCCGACGCCGACGGTGGCGAAGCCCATCAGCAGCAGCGACAGCACCAGCATCGCCTTGCGGCCGACGCGGTCGCCGAAGTGGCCCCAGAGGATTCCGCCGACCGGGCGGGCCAGGAATCCGACGCCGAGCGTCGCGAAGGCCGCGAGAGTCCCGGAAGCGGGTGACAGCGTCGTGAAGAAGAGCTTGCCGAACACGAGCGCCGTCGCCGTGCTGTAGATGAAGTAGTCGTACCACTCGATGGTGGTCCCCACCGCGCTCGCCACGGCGACCCGCCGCAAGGGCCGGGCCACGACCGCGCGGCCGCTCACGAGCCGGCTAGTGCGGCTGCCGGGACCAGGTCGTCCACGAGCAGGTCCATCAGCAACCCGTCGTGCCAGTTGCCGTCCGGACCGCGCTCGTAGGACCGCATCGTGCCGACCGGCCGGAAGCCGAGCGACCGGTAGAGCCGGATCGCCGCCTCGTTGCCGGCCGCGGGGTCGATCACCAGCCGGTGGTGCCCCCGCTGGGTGAACAGGTATCCGGCCAGCGTGCGGATGGCGTCCGCACCGAGGCCGCGGCCCTGGAAGTCCGGGTGCACCGCGATGTCGATCCCGGCGTGGCGGTACTGCGGATCGGCCTCCTCGAAGGCCAGTTCGATGCCGATTACGTCGTCATCGTGTTCGATGGCGTAGGTCGTGGTGCCTTCGTCGGGGTCCAGCAGATAGGACACCTGGGCGGCCACCGGCTCCTCGGCGTCGGCCCACCAGCGGGCGACTTCGGGGTGCGACAGGATCTCCTCGAACCGGGCGGCGTCCGGGGCGGCAGCTGGCCGCAGCCGGACACGGCTTCCGGTGATCAGGCCGGTCATCGGCTCAGTGTCGCCCGCCCGGGCGCCCGCTGTCGACCCCCCGAACGGACCGCTCAGGCGTACACCGTGATGACGTCCTGCCCGGCGCCGGCCACCTTGCGCAGGGCGGTGAGCACGGCGTCGACCACCTCGGCGTCGTCCTCGTCCAGGTCGCCGGGCCGCTCGTCCCCCGCCTTCGCGAGGGCTTCGGCGAGCTCGTCGGCGAGCACGAACCCGACCATCGGGTAGTCGGTCCAGACGATCCCTTCGAGGTTGCGCGAGAGCAGGTGGTCGGCCACGTCGGCGCCCAGCAGCCCGGCGAGCACGCCGTCGAACAGCTCCTCGCGGAACCGGTCGCCGCCCGCGGAGGTGTGGCCGGTGCGGCCGGCCTCCTCGCCCATCGCCAGCGCCGTGCGCACGACGGCGTCCGCCACCTCCGGCGTGGGTTCGCCGCCGCCCGCTTCGCGGAACGCCGCCACCACCGGGTCGGCGGCCACCCGCGCCCGGAATTCGGCCGCCGACGCGGCGCGGAAGACCAGCTCGTAACCCATGCCCTACTCCCCGTACCCCGGCGTCACCTTGACGACCGCCTTGCCGTCCGGGCCGACCGTCGTGTTGACCGGAACGTACTTCACCGGCGGATGGCCGTTGTGGATGGCGTTCCAGATCGAGGTCCCGACCTCGCCCCGGCCGTCGTAGGTCGCGTTCTCCGGCTTGCTGTTCTTCATGTTCGCGGCGACGTCCTTGAGGTATTCCGTGCTGCCCTGGTCCATCCGGTGTTCGTTGGGCCGGTTCGCGGGCGGCACCGGGGCGCCGGTGTCCGGGTCGAACTTCTGCACGCGGCCGTGCATCGGGCCGCCGGTCAGCGTCGACCCGTTGCCCTTCGCCTCGACGACGTGCATGGTCTTGCCGTCCCAGTAGGCGACGTCGGCGACGTTGTTGCCGTTGAAGGCGACCGCGTTCGGCCACGGCTCGCCCGGCTTGGTGCCGTACTTGCCCGCCGGCAGCGGGTTGGCCTTCGTCGGCGTGATCATGTCGAGGTCGTCCTTGCCGGTGACCTTCTTCAGGTAGTCGTGGGCACCGGCTTCGCCGACGTCCTCCGACCGCTTGACCTTCGTCTTGCCCTCGGAGTCCTTCAGGCGCCTGCCGAGCGGGTTGTCCGGGTCGTCCTTCGGGAAGTTCTTGTACTTGTCGATCGCCGGGTCCTTGAGGTCGTCGTTGACGATGTCCCCGGGCTTGAAGTCCTGGCCGGTCTTCGGCTTCTTGTTCGAGCCGGAGCCGGACGCGTTCGTCGAGTCGTCCTCGGACCGCTGGCGCTTCGGGGGCGCCTTGTCGCTGACCTTCCCGCACGGGGACACCGTCGCCGTGAGCCCCAGCGGGTCGGCCGCGAGGAGCGGGTTCGCCACGTAGGCGACCGGGTTCGGGGCGGGCTCGAGACCCAGCGGGTCCGGGCTCAGGTACCGCCCGGTCGCCGGGTCGTAGTAGCGGTAGACGTTGTAGTGCAGCCCGGTTTCCGCGTCGCGGTACTGGCCGGGGAACCGCAGCGGCGTGCCGGCCGGATCCGCCGGCTCTTGCGGCGTCACCGGCGCGCCCCACAGGTCCGCCTGGCCGCGCCACAGCAGCGTGCCGGCCGCGTCGACCAGCTCGATCGGCGTGCCCACCTGGTCGGTGACGACCGTGGCCAGCCGGCCGGAAGCCAGCTGCGCCAAGGGCTTCCCGTCGTCCGGGTGGTATTCCCAGGTGGTGACCCGGGTGCCGGCCTGCTCCTCGACGAGGGTGGTGCCGTCCCAGGCGAACAGCACCTGCTCGGCCACCACCGGGGCACCGCCCGGGCCCGCGACGATCCGCTGCTTCGCGGTCCGCCGGCCGAGCGGGTCGTAGCGGTAGCGCCACTGGCCGCCGTCCGGCGTGACGACACCGGTGAGCCGGCCCAGGGCGCTCCACGTGTAGTGCCAGACCGCGCCCGCGGCGTCGCGGCGGGAAACGAGCCTGCCGTGGGCGTCGTATTCGTACGCGGCCCGCTGGTGATCGGCGCTGTCGGACGCCGTCAGCCGGGTGCCGGTGTAGAAGCGGCGTTCCCGCGCGGTGCCGGTGATGTTGCCCGCGCCGTCGTAGCGGTAGTGCTCGGCGCGGTTCGGGCCGGTGACCGCGGTGACCCGGCCGGCGGCGTCGAGCTGGTAGCGCACCGGGCCGGTCACGTCGTCGTCGACGCCGGTGAGTTCGCCGTCGGGCCGGTAGTCGTAGCCGCGGGAATGCACGCGCCGCCCGGCGACCGTCACGGCCTGGCCGGTGAGGCGCTCCCCCGCGTAGGCCTGTTCGAGCACGACGTCGCCGAAGACGCGCCGGGTTTCGGCGCCGCCCTCGTGCCCGAAGCGGATCGACTGGCCGGCCGTCTCCAGCGCGACCGGGACGCCGTCCGGGTCGAACCGCCACAGACTGTCCACTCCGGACGGTGTGCGACGGTGCACGAGGTGGTTTTCGTCGTCGTAGCCGAAGGAGACGGTCCGGCCGTCGACGGTGTGGGCGAGCACGCGGCCCTGGTCGTCGCGCTCGATGTCCACCCGGGACTCGGCGTTCGCCGCGCCGGCGAGCCGGCCGACCGGATCGTGCGCGAACGTCGTGAGCTCGTCGGCCGTGCGGCGCGAGACCACGTTGCCGAGCACGTCGTAGGCGTACTCGACGACCAGGCCGCCGGACTCCGACCGCACGAGCCGGCCCGCGGCGTCGTGGGTATAGCGGGTCACCCGGCCGTCGAAGTCGGACTCGGCGGCGAGGCGCCCGGCCGGGTCGTAGGTGTAGTGCCAGGTCAGCCCGGCCGGGTTGGTCACCGCGACCGGCCGCAGCTCGGTGTCGTAGGTGTACACCGTGCGCGCGCCGGTCGGGTCGGTCACCGCGGTCAGCAGGTCGAACGGGCCGTACTCGCGGGCTTCGGCCTGGCCGAGCAGGCCGGTGTGGCCGAGCTCGTTGCCCTGCCGGTCGTAGCGCCAGGCCTCCTGGGCGCCGGACGGCGTGGTCCGGGCCAGCAGCTTCCCTTCGACGCTCCAGCGCAGCGCGGAGCGGCCGCCGGCGGCGTCGACGACGGCCTTCGGGCGGCCGAACAGGTCGGTGCCGTCCCCGCGCTCGCGCAGCTCGGCGGCGGTGGCCGCCGCGGTGCCGGGCTCATCGGTGCCCGGTGCTTCTTCGGCGGAACCGTCGGCGATGCCGGGCAGCGTGGTGTACGGATCGGGCGCGCCGCCGGCCGGGTAATGGCGCCGCCAGACGCGGCCGGCGGCCTCGACCGCGATGTCGAGAGCGCCGTCGAGGTGCCGGGTGACGGCGACGCGGCTGCCGTCGGGCCGCACGACCGCCCGCAGCTCGCCGGCTTCGCCGTGCTCGAACAGCGTCGTGTGGCCGAGCGGGTCGGTCCGGCTCAGCATGCGGTCGTAGCGGTCCCAGGTGTAGGCGGTGACCGCGCCGAGCGGGTCGACATCGCGCACGAGCTGACCCAGCTCGTTGAAGTGGTGTTCGCTGGTGTGGCCGAGGGAGTCGGTGAACCTCGTGACGCGCTGCGCCGGGTCGTAGGCGAACCGGCCGTCGAGGAAACCGCCGTCCCCGACGGTGACCACGCAGCGCCCGGTGGCGTCGTAGACGTAGCGGTACCAGACGCCGTTGCGGTCGTGCCAGCCGGTGATCCGGCCGGCGTCGTCGTATTCGAACCGGACCGGGGTGTCCGACGAGTCGACCACGGCGACCAGCCGCCCGCGCGCGTCGTAGTCGTAGCGCACGGCGCGGACGCGGTAGCCGGTGTCGCCGTCGACAACGTCCACCGCGACCACGCGGCCGCGGTCGGTGGTGAGCGCCACCTCGTAGCCCGCCGAGTGCGTCAGGCGCGACGGCTCGCCGGAAGGTGTGTAGGCACACGAAAGCACGGCGCCGCCGGCGTCTTCGACCTGCTGCAGCGGCTGCAGCGCGCCGCCGCGGCCGGGCAGCGGCGCGAAGGTGAGCGTGCGCCGGGCCAGGGGGTCGTGCAGCGTGTAGCCGGTCGCCGTCCGGGTCAGCGGCCGCCGCGGTCCTGCCAGCGGCAGCACCGGCACGCCGGGCTCGGCGTGCGGGTACACCAGGATCAGGCCGTCGGCGGAGAAGTAACAGACGTGCTCGTCGTCGAGCTCGAGCCGCTGGTCCACAGTGGACGTCCACGTCGGACCGAACCACAGCCCGGCCCGGTAGGACGAGACGTGCGTGCGGTCGAGCACGAGCGGGAGGGGATCCGGCAGCTCGAGATCGCGCTGCTCCAGCACGACGTCACCGTTCGCGACGTCGACCGGGTCGGACTTGCAGACGCGGTCGTCCGGGCCGACGCCGCGGTCGCGCGGGTTGTCCGGCTTGTTCGACGAGCCCCCGCCTTTGCCGCCGTCGCCCTTGCCCGCGCCCGAGGGCGTGGTCGAGCCGCCGCCGGGGGCCGGGTTGTCATCGGGGCCCTTCGACGCCGGCGGCGGATCGGTCTTCGGCGGTGGGTCGGTCTTGGGCGGCGGGTCGCCCTTCGCGCCCGCCGCGCTGGTGCTGTCGCCGCCCTTCGGTGGCGGGTCGGTCTTCGGGGGAGGTCCGTCCGGGCCGCCCTTGCCCTTGGGACCACCGATGTCCTTCGGACCGCCCTTGATGTCCGCGTGCTTCGGCGGCGGCGCGGCCTTGCCCGGCTTGATCTTCCGCAACGCCTTCGCCGCATCCGCGAACAAATCCCCGGCCCGCTTCAGCAGCGGAATCAGCGCCTTGAGCGCCGTCACCAACCGCTTCACCAGGTCCGCGATCTTCGACGCCGTCTTCGCCACCGCGTTGATCACCTGGGGGACGACCCAGGTCAGGCCGATGCCGAGGGTGAACAGCACCTGCAGCGCCCAGCTGATCAGGTGGCCGACCAGCTCCGCGATGATGTCCCGGACCAGGGCGCGCACCGCGGCGACGACCTCGCCCGCGGTCTTCACCCCACTGGACGCGCCTTCACAGCCCTTCTGCGCCGTCTCCAGCAACGTCACGGTGTCCTGGGCACGCTGCCGGTAGGTGTCCGCGGCGTTCCCGGTCCAGGACACGGTGTCGGCCTTGACCATGCCGGTCAGGTCCTCGCCGATGCTGCCCAGCTCGGCGGCGACGTTCTTCCACGTCTCGGATTGCGCGGCGATCTCGTCGGCGTTGCCGGTGAGACCGTTCAGGGCTTCCTTGAGCGGGCCGACGTGTTCCATGAGCCAGCCGACCCCGGCGGCGAGGATCGCGCCGAAGGGGTCCATCGCCATCGACAACGCGTCCAGCGCCGTCCCGACGGCCCCGAGCGCCACCGACGCCCAGTCCCCGCTCTCGATGGCCGACTTCAGGTCGTTCGCCGACTCCAGCAGCGAAATGCCCGAATACGCCTTCGTGGAATCCTTCGTCTCCGCGACCAGCGGATTCACCACGGATTGTTGTCCTCATCGTCGGCAGTGGCCGGCCGCCGCGGCGGCGTCGGCGGGGTTCCGGGAGCGGGCGGGACGGCCGCCGCGCCGCCCGACGGGGCCGGGGGCACCGGTGCGGGCGGGACGGGCGGCTGCTCGTCCGGTTCGTCCGGGTCCGGGAACCGGCCGCGCAGGGAGTCGAGCAGCGCGCCGCGGGTCTCGGGGTCCTCGTCGCCGAGCCGCTCGGCCATCACGCCGGCGACCCGGTCGGCGATGCCGGACTGCGCCCGGCGCATCGTCGTCAGGATCTGCCGCGACAGCTCTTCCAGGGGGAACGACTTGACCTTGTTCGAGAACGTCAGGTCGGTGACCGTGCCGTCCGCGCCGACGGTCACGCTGACGGCGCCGTCGGAGCTGGTCGCGGTCAGCCGCAGCCGTTCGGTCTCCTCCTGCGCCGCCTGGTAGCGCTCGGCCTTCGCCGCGAACCCGGCCGCCCAGTCGTCCATCCGGCGGATCGTCTCGTCGGGGTCCCGCATCAGGTCCCCCAGCCCGTTGGGCCCCGTCATGACCGCACCTTCTCCGAAACCGTGCGCGAAGACGACGCGAGCTGACGCTCGAACGGCTGCGCGTTGCCCTCTTCGCCTTCCCGGTAGGACTTCGCGGCCGACGTGACGTTGTCGGCCAGCCCGCGCACGCCTTCGATCGACGCCGTCAGCGCGTCCTTCGCCTCCTCACCCGTCGGCCGGATGATCGGCGGGAGGAACGCGCACAGCAGTCCGTAGGCGTGGTCCGACATCGCCGTGTCCGCCGCCGAGCTCGCCGTGTTGAGCCGGTCCACCAGGCTCTCGACGTGACTCGCGTGCGCGACCAGGTCATCCGGTTCGACCTCGAATCCGGGGGCCGTCATGCCGTCACTTCCAATCCTGGTTCTTCCAGTCCCCGATCACCGGCGGCGCGACCGCCTCTTCGCCGGCGAAGAAGTTCGGGTCGTCGCTTTCGAGGTAGTCGGCCGCCTTGTGTTCCTTGTCGTCTTCCTTCTTGCCGCCCTTGCCGGCGCCCATGCCGCCCATGCCCGGCGATCCCGCGGCGCCGGCCGCACCGCGGCCCGACATCGCGTTGCGCGCGGCCGCCGCTTCGGCTTCCGCGGCCGCGCCCGAGGCGGCACCACCGCTCAGGTTGCCCGCACCCGTGCCGCGCACACCGCCGCCGGCACCGGCTCCCCCGGCCCCGGAGCCGCCGCCGATCCCGCCGAGCGAGCCGCCGCCGGCGCCCCCGCCGCCGCCCAGGCCACCGAGCCGGCTGGCGATGCTTTCGCCGTTGATCCCGCCGCCGCGCCCGATGGTCGGCATCTTGGCGCCGCCGGGCGTGTTGAGGCCGCCGGTGCCGGTGGGCAGGCCGGTGATCGGGTCGATGCCGGGCGGGGTGAAGCCGGGGATCGGGCCGCCACCGCGGACGGTGCCGCCGCCCCCGCCGGAGATGTCCGGGATGTTCGGGATCGACGGCGGGGTGTACCCGCTGCCCCCGGTGCCCCCGCCCCCGCCGATGCCCGACGGCGTGAAGCCCGACGACGTCGTCGAGTCGTCGAAGTGCGGCAGCGACGAGCCGGGGATGCCGGCGCCGCTGAAGTTGCCGCCGGTGGGCGTGCCGGGGGCGTCGAGGTTCGGCGGGGTGAAGCCCGCCCCGCCCCCGCCGCTGCCGGGGATGCCACTGCCGGAGAAGCCGGAGCCACCGCCCGGAATGCCGCTTCCGGGGGTGCCGCTGCCCGGGATACCACTGCCCGGAATGCCACTGCCCGGGATGCCACTGCCGGAGAAGCCGCTGCCGCCCGAGCCGTCGCCGGCACCCGGGATGCCGCTGCCGGAGAAGCCGGAGCCGCCGGCGCCCGAGCCGTCGCCGGGGATGCCCGCACCGCTGCCGCCCGCGCCGCCGCCGAGGGCCGCGGCGTTGGCGTCGAGCGGGGTCTGCGGGGTCACGCCGTCCAGCGCGGTCCGCGCCATCAGCGGCTGGTCGGCGCCACCGCCTGCCCCGGAGCCGCCGCGCGCGACGACGTTCTGCCTGGTCGCCGTGGCCATCGGCAGCTTCGGCGGGGCCGGGAACCGCGGGGTGGCGACCGCGCTGCCGATGGTCTCGTCGTACTGCGTCATGATCTGCGCGGCGTGCTCCCGCGCGGCCTGCTGCGCCCGGTAGGTCTGCATCGCTTCGCCCGCGGCCGACGCGTACTGCACCGGGTCGGTCATCGACATCAGGCGCTGGTTGGTCGACTGCAGGTCGAACTGCACCGGCGGGTTCGCGACCATCTGCCGCTGGGTCTCGTTGAGCGCCTGGGAGTGGATCTCCTGCTGCCGGCCGGCGAGCGTGGCGCCCTGCGCGGTCGCGCCCAGCCACTTGCCGACGCCGGCGAGGTGCTCGCGGACGGCGTCCCCGGCATCGCCCTGCCAGTTGTCGGTGCTGGCGTTGATGGCGTCGGCGAGGGTCTTCTGGTGGGTGCCGAGGTCGTTGCCGACGCTCACCCATTCTTCCGAAGTTTCCGCGACGGTCGCCGGGTTGGCGTCCAGCGTGATGGCTTCGTTCATCTGTTCGTGGCTGGCGTTGTTCCACAGCGTGCGCGGCGCCCCGCCGGTCTCGCGCATGGCGAGGCCCTCGTCGAGGCCGTGTTTGGCGTCGGCGAGGTGCTGCTGGTAGAGCTCCTGGATCTTCCGGTCGCGCAGCACGGGATCGACGACGGGGCCGAGCCAGCCGCGCCGGATCTCGTCGTCGACCTGCCTGGTGGCCATCTCGCGGATCTGGTCGCCCGACGGCGAGTGGTCCGTGGTCAGCGGCCCGACGTAGTACTTCGACGACGAATCGGCGGTCACGTCGTAGAGCGGACTGCGCGGGTTGTAGTCCGGGGACGACGGGTCCGAGACGGACTCGGCGGTGGGTGCCACGGTCTCCCTCAGCTCTGGTCGGCGGTCGGGAGCGAGGTCAGCGTCGTGCGCGTGGTCTCTTCCCGGGACTTGTAGTTCTTCTTGGCCAGCCGGATGGCTTCGATGTAGGTCGGGAACTCCTGCCGCGCGGCCTGCAGCTGGGTGACGAGGCCGTGTTCGTCGGCGGCGGTGCTGACCATGTGCGCGGACACCCACTGGCCGGTGGCGGTCCGGCTCATCGCCGGCGCGTCATGCAACCGCTGCAGGTTCGCCCAGCGCTGCTCGAGCGACTCGAGCACGCCTTCGAGCGCCTCGATCAGCTGGTTGCCCGTGGTGTCGTCGATGGCGAAGCCACCGCTCTGGGCAAGCCGCTTCAGCTGCGCCCCGGCGAGCCCGACCCGCACGGCGGCCATCGTCTTGGCCTCGGGGGTCGCGGCGTTCTGCAGCTGCACGGCGGCCTGGAGAGCCTGCGTCGTGGCCGCGGTCTCTTCGGTCATCAGGACTGTTCCTCCCCGATCAGTAGACAGCGGCGATCGCGTCGCGGATGGCGCGCGCGAGGTCGGCCCGCCCGGCGGGCAGGTATTCCGCGGTGAGTTCCCCGCCCTCGCCCGTCCGGGTGTGCACGAGGTACCGGCCATCGGCGGTGTCGAGCCAGCTCAGCGGCTCATTGGCGAGCCGTTCACCCCGCCGCCCCTGCGCACTGACGGCAATGTGCCCCCCACCCAGCCGAGGTTCGGCGAGCACCCGTTCGAGCACGGCGACATCGGACGGTTTCGGAGCCGGCGGCCGCCGCCCGGGCCGCACGACGGCCTTGACCTCGATCATCCCGAAGGCATCGGTCTCTTCTTCGTCGAACTCGGCGTCCGCGATCCGCTTCGCGGTCATGGCGGAAACCTCCCGCCCGGCCGCCCGGTGTACGACGTGTTTCCCGGTACTGGCGGCGGGAGCCGGCGGCAGCACCCCGGTGACGACCTCGACGAGGTCTTCGTCGGCGAACAGCGAGAAAAGCAGGTCATCGGTGTCCGGGGCCTGCGTGATCCCGAGCGCCTGAGCACCGTCACTGACGACGAGAACGGCCACATCGGCCCCCAGCCCATCGATCCCGCTGACGGCGACTGAAACCCGCGGTTCGGCGAGCAGTTCGAAGGCGGCCCGGACCCCGGGGTGCAGCTCACCGGAGACGGACAGCCGCCGCTCCTCGAGCGCGTCGTAGACCTGCCGCGCCACGCGCACGAACCGCACGGGATCGGTGGGCAGATTCCCGGCCCGAAGCGGGTACCGCCGGACATCGCCCCCGGTAGCCCGCCCGACGACGAGTGCTTCGAAGACCTCGAGGACGAACTCGAACCGCTCCGCCATTTCCCCTCGCCGGATCCTTTTCGTCAAACCTTCAAGCAAGTTCCGTGATGAACATTAGCAGTGCGGCCGGGACGGGCGTCGGCACCGCCACCCGGATGCCCGAAAGACCACGATCCCCTGGACCAGGCGGGCAAACAAGCGGATCGCCCGACGGAGTGACCGGGGTTGCGGTGGGCGGGGAGGTCCGTTGGGCGAGGTCATGACGGTCTGGCTGGTGGGCGGGTCCGGGGTGCGGGCGTATGGGCGTGTGGGCTGGAAGCGGTGGGCTGGCCGGGCCGGGTTCGCACTGCCGCTTCGCTGCTCGCTCGGCTCGCGCACTCCCACTGCGGATTCCGCAGCAGAGGCGGGGGCGGCAACGGCGGCGGTGATCACGGCGGTCGCGGAGGAGGAGTCGGCAGCAGCGGCGATGGCGCCGGTCAGCACGGCAACGACCGCAGCCTTGATTTCCGCTGGTAGCAGCATGGGCAGCCGCGGCAAGCAAGGCGCGGTCACGGCAGCCGCGACCGGCGGCGGCAATCGTGGCGGGTCGCGGCGGAGAGGAGCCGGCAGCAGCGGCAATCGCGGCCCGGAGGCAGCAGCGATGCCACCGGCAGGACGGCAACAACCGCTGCGCTGATTTCCGCTGGCAGCAAGAGAGCAACCGCGGCAAGCCCACGATCGCGATGGCGGCGGCAATCGTGGCGGGTCGCGGCGGAGATCACGGCGGAGAGGAGCCAGCAGCAGCGGCAATCGCGACCCGGAAGCCGCAGCGATGCCACCGGCAGCACGACAACGACAGCGGCGGTGATTCCCGCTGGCAGCAGCAGCGGCAACCGCGGCAAGACCTACGATCGCGACAGCGGCGGCGACCGTGGCAGTGGCGGAGGAGGAGTCGGCAGCAGTGGCGAACGCGGCCCGGAAGCTGCAGCACTGATTTCCCCTGGTAGCAGCATGGCGACCGGGGCGACGACGACACGGTCACGGCGGCGAGTGCGATTCTGGCGATCACGGTGGTGGCATGAACCACCGCAGCGAGGATGGCAGTCCGGGACGCACCTTTGATGTGAGATCCAGCGAGTTCGGTGAGCTTTCTGGCGGCGGGTCAATTCCAGCGGGGCCATTGCCGGCCATCCGGTGGTGAGTCGCGGTCCGTGCCGGGGCCATCGACTTCCGCTGCCGACTGCGAGGACCAGGTCGACCATTGCGCGGGCGCGGGTGTAAGCCCGTAGCCGTGTGGCTGCGGGCCTTTCCCGTGTTCAGGCTGCGAATGGGAGTGGTTCGTGGATGTTGTTGCGTCTGGGTTTTCGGCGCCGGTCGATGAAGACCGGTGGGAGGAATTCGGGGAGGCCGTCGGGGGCGATGCGGACTTCCCAGCCGGAGCGGTGCAGGAGTCGGTGGTGGTGGGCGCACATCAGGACGAGGTTGGTGAGGTTGGTGGGGCCTCCGTCGGCCCAGTGGTGGATGTGGTGGCCTTGGCAGTGGCGGGGTGGTCGGTGGCAGCCGGGGAAGGCGCAGCCGCGGTCGCGTAGGTATAGGGCGCGGCGGAGTCCGGCGGAGATGAGGCGGCGGAGGCGGCCGAGGTTGAGGGGTTCGTTCTTGTCGCCGAGGACGGCGGGGATGATCATGCTGTCGCAGGCGTGGATGCGGGCTTCGGCGGCGGTCATTTCGCCGGTGTCGCCGAGGGTGGCTGTCCCGACGCCGGTTTTGAGGTCGGTGAGGGATACCGCGACCATGACGTGGGCTCGTTCTCCGGCCTGCATGGGTAGATCCGGGGAGTTGAGGGCGAGGTCGACCGCGTCGGAGAAGGCATCGCCGTAGCGTTGAGGCAAAGTGCGGTGGTCGGGGCCCTCGTCGCCCGTGCGGCGTTCAGCCAGCGCATCGAGCAAAGCGCTGGCGCGAGTACCGGTCTCATCATCGAACCTGCCGTTCAACTCCCAGACCCCGGAGCGCTTGCGCCGCAAGAAGAGTTCCCGAGTCGGCGCGGCGGGTTCGGCGCCAGAGGGTTCGGCGCCGTCCGGAGCGAGGTGGGCGAGGATGCGGGCCCCGAGGGCCGCAACCTGTTTGTGCCCGGCATCGGCAGCAAAGGTCAGAAGGTCGACCTCCGCAGTCGCCTGATGCTCAGGCGGAACCTGCGTGAGAACCCCGGTGATCGCATCGATCATCGGGTTGCTCAACCGTCCAGCGCGCGCAGCAACACCCACAGCAGGCGCGAGAGCGGGAATCGGGCTGCCGTCGAGGTTCCGGCCCGGATTGAGAACCCGAGCCCGTCTCACCATCCGTTCGCCGGCCTGTGTCGGAACATCGCCGAGATGCTCCAACAGTCGAGCGACAGAGCGGTAACCGAACAGCTCCATCACTCCACGCTGTTCGATTTCCACAAGCAGGGCACCGAGTTCGGCTTCGGCGGAGCGCATGCACGCGAGCAGCTCACCGATGCGGTCGGCGATGGCCACCGCGTCGGAGGTGAGAGTCGCGTTGTCGGACATGACTCAAGATTACCGAGCATCGAACACAAGTTCGACACACGAACGGGGTAACTGTTCAGGCCATTTCGGTGTTCGTTGGCAGCCAAGGGTTTCCGGTGATGGCGTCACGCAGCGCGGTAATGATATGCAGGCCGTTTTT
>NZ_JBFAZA010000039.1:0-101266 GCF_040681595.1 Amycolatopsis sp. NPDC051716
CGATGTAGTTGTGGTTGAGCATCCTGGCCTCTTCTTGAGCCAGGACGACCACCCGCCTCGCGCGGTCGGTGAACCTCTCAAACATGTGCACTCCCAAACCGGCGCGAACAGCACCTGACTAGCGGGGATCCAATCGGTCCTTGATGGAACTGACCAGGACACCGACCTCGTCGGTGTCCCGCTGCAGCTTGCCTCGTTTGACCAGGTCGTGTGCGCCCTGGCGGGTGATCCCGAGCATCGCGCTGGCGACCGACAGCGAGACGACGGGCGAAGTCGGGTGGCCGAGCCGCCGGGCGACCACGGAACCGAACGGGGTCCGCCACCAGGAAGCCGGCTGGGTGAACTCGGTCCCGTCCAGGTACAGGGCCGAAACGATCCTCGAAATCGTCGCCTCGGCGAGCCTGCTGTCCGGTCCCGTGACCTGAGCCGCCCACATCTCGGTGTCGGCCTGCAGCTGCTGCCGCAGGCCCTCGACGGCCGGCCGCAGTTCGTCACCGCTGAGGAGCTGCTCGAGGCGGTGGAGGATCTTCTCCTCGATGTCGTGCAGGAGCTGGCGGGCGATGGCGGTGTGCGTCGCGGTCGACGTCCCGTGCCCGGCACCTCGCGGCCGCCGGCGCGTGCTTTCGTTCAAGGGACCCTCCTCCCGTCGAGACCTCTGTCAAATTTACCAGCTGCTTGACGGCAAGTGTCAAGTCGGGGGCCGCTCCGCCGGTCCGGCCGAGCGCCGGGCGGCTCGCGCACGAGCTTGACAGCGTCTGTCAGGCGGGGCCACAATGCGGACGGGTCGAAGCGACGATTCACTGGGGGTTCTGCCGGGGGTAAACAATCGGAACGGGTGGCGTGGTGACGCGTCCGGTAAAAGTGCTGCCGTCCGTTCGGGTATTTCCTTGCGCGGATTTTCCCGCGGTCCGGTACCGCCGAATCCGAATAGCCGTCACGGCGGTCAGGAGAAATACCCGTGTCCCACACCGTCGTGATGACCGGAGCCACCCGGGGAATCGGCCGGGTGGCCGTCGAGCGCCTCGTCGGCGAAAACCGGAACGGCCATTTCGTGCTGCTCGGCCGCAGTCCGGGTGTCGCCGCGCTGGCGGACGAGCTCGGCGCCGGCGGGAGCCCGGTGCGGTGGATCGAGGCGGACTTGCTGTCGCTGGCGAGCGTCCGGGCCGCCTCCGGCCGGTTGCGGGCGCTGCTGGAGGAGAAGGAGCTGCCGCCGCTGCGCACGCTCGTGGCGAACGCGGGCCGGCAGTTCACCGACGCCCGGCACGAAACCGCGGAAGGCTTCGAGGCGACCTTCGCGATCAACGTCCTGGCCAACCACGTCCTCATCCGGCGGCTCGAGGACCTCTTCGAGACGCCGGCGCGGATCGTGATCACCGTGAGCGACACCCACTTCGGCGACTTCAAGCACAACTTGGGGATGGTCCCCGGACCCCGGTGGAGGGCGCCGGACGAACTCGCCCGCGTCGGCGCGTTCCCTCGTCCCGGCACGGTCGCTGCCGGCCGCACCGCGTACTCCACCAGCAAGCTCGCGGCCATCCACCTCGTCCACGAGTACGCGCGGCGGCTGCCCTCCGGGCTGGACGTCGTGTCGTACAACCCCGCGTTCGTACCGGGCACGGACCTGGCCAGGGACGCGAACGCCGTGGCGCGGTTCGCGATGCGCCGGGTGCTGCCGGCGCTGGCGCTGACGCCACTCGCCACCGGCCGGAAGGTGGCGGGCGGGTGCCTCGCCGACGTCGCCTTGGGCCGCGTCGACGCGCCGACCGGGTCGTACGTCGATCGCGCGGAGGTCGTCCGCTCGTCCGGCGAGTCCTACGACCCCGCGCGGGAACGGGAACTGTGGGACGCCGTCGAAGACCTCACCGCCCCGTACCGGCGGTGACCCGGACGGCGGCGTGACCCGGGAGGTTCGCCGGTGGTGCCGGGCGGGTCCGCCGGGCCACACCGGCGAACCCGCCCGGGCGAGCCGCTAGGCCTGCCGGGGGATCGGCTGGTCGGGGTCCCCGCCGATCAGGCCGAGCCGGGCCGCCTGGGCGCCCGCCTGGAACCGGGATCTGGCGGACAGCCGGTCCATCAGCCCGGCGACGTACCGGCGGTAGGTGCGCACCGACATGCCCAGCTGCCGGGCGGCCGTCTCGTCCTTGCAGCCGTTGCCCAGCAGGTCGAGCACCTGCGAGGCGATGTCGTCGTCCCGTTCGAACCCGTGCTGGCGGAACTCCTCCAGGTCGATCGCCTTCTCCCACGCCGCGGTGTACAGCAGGGACAGGCTGAGGACGATCTCGGTCGAGTTGATCAGGAAGATCTTCGACGGCCCGTCGTCGACGGCGGTGCGCAGGATCGCGACGCGCCTGCTCAGGATGGTCAGGTAGGGCAGGCGCTCGTGGTGCACCCGGACCGTCGCGTACCGGTTCAATTCGTCCAGCTGCGTTTCCCCTTCCAGTGACGTCGCGACCTCCGGTCGCGCCAGGACGCACACCTCGGTGCCGCCCGGACCCCCGGCCAGCCGGCTGAGCAGCGACGGGTGTGCTTCGAGCCGCGGCCGCGGGCTCCACACCGTGCACAGCTGCGCCGGTGCGCGGCCGGACCGCTGCAGGAACTGCGCGAGCACCGGCTTCAGTTCTTCTTCGCCCGCGCAGAGATCGACCATCGACGGGCTGTGTTCCCGGCAGTCGCGGTAGGTGCTCAGTGCGATGTCGACCATCCGCTGCGCCTGCTCGAGCGCGCGGTACACCTCGAACTGGTCGACGACGGACTCGTCCCTCAGCCAGTGCTCGGCATCGGGAGAAGGTTCCGGCAGACGGGACTGGTCCGGAATGATGTTGAAGCTTTGACAATTTTCGGCTGCAAATCGCAGGCTCTCGGTGGTTTCGGTCAACGCCACCCCCCAGTGTTTCACGCGGTCGTCCGGGCCTTACCGGAAGTAAGTCCCTCACCGGTTATCAGTATCCCCAGCCATCCGTGTCTTAGCCACCTCCACCGGTGTACGGGAATACGCTCGGAACACCCATTTGTGCCACTCTGACCGTGCGATGTCGAACCGATTTCCGAGGCAAGGGGAACAAGCTGCCAACGTTGCGCCAGTGCCGGGCAGCTTGCTGCCGTGCCGCGAAGAGCGGTACGGACCCCGACCATGCTGGCGGTATGGACTCGCGCACCGAGCAGCAGGCCCCCGTGCTGGACGCGGCCTTCATGGCCGATCCGTTCGACCTGTACGACCGGCTCCGCGACGCCGCCCCGGTCTGCGAGGTGCGCCTCCCCGGCGGAGCGCGGGCTTGGCTGGTGACCAGGTACGCGGACGTCCGCGCGGCCCTCACCGATCCGCGGCTGTCCATGGACAGCCGCAACGCCGGGCACAAGCGGTGGGGCGGCCTGCCCCTCCCGCGCGAACTGCGGGCGAACCTGTTCAACATGGACGCGCCGGACCACACCCGGGTGCGCGGCCTGATCGCGCACGCTTTCGGCAGGCGGCGGATGGAGGATCTCCAGACGGCCATCGAGGGCGAAGCGGACCGGCTGCTGGACGCCATGGCGGCGCGGGGACGGGCCGACCTCATCGCCGAGTTCGCCGTGCCCCTGCCGTTCATGGTCATCTGCGACCTGCTCGGGGTGACCGGCGGGGATCGCGCCGGGTTCCGGCACTGGGCCGACGAGATGTTCGCCGGCGAGGCGTACGCGCAGCCGGAACGGGTCAGGGACGCGGTCGGCAGCATCGTCGGCTTCCTGCAGGAGCTGATCGCGGACAAGCGGGCCCGGCCGGGCGACGACCTGCTTTCCGACCTCGTGCGGGCCCGGGACGGCGACGGACGGCTCAGCGAGCCCGAACTGACCGCGCTGGCGTTCCTGGTCCTGCTCGCCGGGTACGAGAACTCCACGAACATGATCGGCAACGGGGTGCTGGCGCTGCTGCGCCATCCCGGCCAGCTGGCGAAACTGCGTGCCCGGCCGGACCTGATCACGACGGCGGTGGACGAGCTGCTGCGCTACGACAGCCCGGCGAACGTCGCGTTGCGCCGGTTTCCGCTCGTGCCGGTCGAGATCGGCGGTGTCCCGATCCCGGCAGGCGAACAGGTGCTGCTGTCCTTCGCCTCGGCCAACCGCGACCCGGCCCGGTTCCCGGGTGCCGCCGACCTGGACGTCGAGCGGGCGGACAACCCGCACGTGGCCCTCGGGCACGGTCCGCACTACTGCGTCGGTGCGCCGCTGGCCCGGCTGGAGGGCCGGATCGCCATCGGCAAGCTGCTGGACCGGTTCCCCCGGCTCGCCCTCGCGGTGCCCGCCGCGTCGCTGAACTGGCGGCCGTCGGTGCGCAACCACGGCCTGGCCGAACTGCCCGTCGTGTTCTGACCGGGGTCCGCCGGACACCGAAGCCGAACGCAGAACGGGAAGGACCCGGCCGGGTCCTTCCCGTTCTGCGTGTCACCGCGTCATCGGCGACGGGCGAGGGTGAGGCCGTCGGAGAGCGGCAGCATCACGGCGTCGACCCGGTCGTCGGCGGCCACCAGGTCGTTGAACTCGCGCATCACGGCTACCCGCTCGTCGTCGGGGGAGACCACCCGGCCGTGGCGCAGCACGTTGTCCACGGCGATGATCCCGCCGGGACGCACCCGCGGCACCAGTTCGGCCCAGTACGCCGGGTAGTTGCGCTTGTCGGAGTCCATGAACACGAAGTCCACGACCGGGTCGGCGGGCAACGACTTGAGCGTCTCGATCGCCGGCGCGATCCGCAGCTCGATCCGGTCGGCCACGCCGGCCTTCTCCCAGTGCACGCGGGCCATCTCGGTCCATTCCTCACTGACGTCGCAGGTCAGCAGGCGGCCGCCCGGGGCGAGGCCGCGGGCGATCGCCAGCGCCGAGTACCCGGTGTAGGTGCCCAGCTCGATGGCGTTGCGGGCGCCGAGGAGGCCGGCCACCATGGTCAGCAGGCCCGCCTGCTCCGGCGGGATCTGCATGGCCGCGCTCTCCGGGAAGACCCGCGCCGTCTCGGCGACCAGGTCGTCGGCGGCCGGACCGAGCGGCATGCTGTGCGCCACCACGTAGCGGTGCAGTTCGGGGGTCAGATCGACTTGCCGCCTGAGTGCGGTCATGGCTCCTACTCCTGGTGGGCCGCGGCGAACGGGGACCGGACGCCCGCGATGCGGATGAGCGCGGCGGTGACGCAGCGGTCGGCGAGTGCGGTGACGGTCAGCGAAGGCGGCACGGCGCCGGTCGTGCCGGGGATCAGCGAACTGTCGATGACGAACAGGTTGGGGTAGCCCTGGACCTGGCCGAACGAGTCGGTGACCGCGCCGAGCACGGCGCCCCCGAGCGAGAGGGGAGTGCCGCCCGCGTTCAGGTGGTAGGTCCTGGTGCCGGGGTTGGCGGCGTTGAGCCGGTTCAGCGTGCCGGCGACCGCCGTGTTCAGCTTGACCACCGCCGGATCGCTGCTGGGCCAGTTGAGCGTCACGCTGTCCGCGGCCGCGTCGTAGCTGAAGCTGCCCAGCGGCGGCGCGGGGACCACGGCCACCGCGGCCGAGATGCCGCCGCCCTCCGGCGACGGTCCCGACGGGAAGCTGCCCAACGTCACCGGGCCGTCCGGGTTGCCCCAGTCCTTGAGGGACATGGCCGCGGGCCCGCCGTTGGTCGGCTGGTACGGCTCGCCGACCCGGATGGTCTCGAGCTCGCTGCCCGGGCCCCACAGCCGGCCGACCTGGTCGTTCAGCCGGGGCAGCGTGCCACGGCCCTTCGCCTTGACCAGGAGCTGGCTGGTCCCGGTCGAGCCGGCGGCGAGGAACACGTACCGCGCGGAGAAGCGCGGCCGCTCGAGGACCTCGCCGGTCTCGCTGATCCGCTCGCACTCGACGAGGTACCGGTCGCCCTCCCGGCGCAGCCCGGTCACCTGGTGCAACGTCCGCACGGTGACCTTGCCGGTGCGTTCGGCCGCGGGCATGATCGTGCGGTCCACGCTCAGCTTGGCACCGCTGTTCATGCCCCAGCCGCCGAGGCCGGCGATCGCGGACGCGCGCACCTTGCCCGCCAGCTCCTGGCGGACGACGTTCCAGTCCACCAGCACGTCCGGCCGGAACGCCTCCAGGCCGGCCGCCGTGGCCTCCTCCTTGAACATGCGGGCGCTGAAGTACGGGTCCGAGGCGAGGACGTCGTCGGGAATCGGCGCGGCGCCCAGCAGCCGCCGCGCCCGCGGGTACCAGATCCGGTTCATTTCGTCGTAGTCGAGGCGCGTGCCGAAGGAGGCTTCGAACTGCGCGCGGATCGGCTGCAGCGTGACGCCGTTGTTGACGAGCGAGCCGCCGCCCACCCCGGCGCCGTTGTGCACGAACACCCCGTTGCCGTCGAGCTGCTCGAGAACGCCCGCGTACCGGGGGACCGGGAAGCTGGTGGACATCCACGCGGCACGGCCGTCCGGGGTCCACGGTTCGGCGAACGTGTCGCCCGCCGGCGTGATCGGCCACCGGCGCCCGCGTTCGAGCAGGACCGTGCAGACGCCGGCCTGGGACAGCCGCAGGGCCGCCACCGCGCCCGCGTAGCCCGCGCCGATGATCAGGGCGCCGACCTCAACCGGGTCGCCGGTCGCCGCGAAGGCGGGGACGCCGGCGCCGGCCGCGAGCCCGGCCGCGGTCAGCGCACCGGCCCCCATGAGAAAGTTCCGGCGGGTCAATCCAGCCACGGCAGTCTTCTCCTTCACTGCGGACGTCGGGCGGTCGCGGACACGGACAGCGGAAGCTGCTTCACGCCGCAGAGTTCGAAGCGGTTGTAGTACGACGGCGCCGCCGTCGCGGCGAACTCCGGGTACCGGTCCAGCAGCAGGCCCAGTGAAACCTTGGCCTCCAGCCGCGCCAGCTGGGTGCCGACGCAGAAGTGGGTCCCGTGGCCGAACGTCAGGTGGGCGTTGGGGCTGCGGCGGATGTCGAACACGTCGGGGCGCTCGAACTGGCGCTCGTCGTGGTTGCCCGACAGGGTCCAGATGACGGCGAGTCTGCCCGCCGGGAGGTCCACCCCGCCGAGCTGCGTCGGCTTCTTCACCATGCGCGCGGCCAGCGTGGTCGGCGACCGGAACCGCAGCACCTCTTCGACGGCCGCGGGCAGCAGCGAGCGGTCCGCGCGCACCGCGGCGAGGTCGTCCGGGTGCTCCAGCAGGCACGCCACCGTGTTGCCCAGCATCATCGTGGTGGACATGTGGCCGCCGAGCAGCATCCCGGCCGCGAAGCCGACGACCTCGTCGTCGGTGAGGCTCTCCCCGTCCACGGTGGCCATCGCCAGCCCGGTGATGAGGTCGTCCCGCGGGTGCGCTCGCCGCGACCGCACGTGGCCCAGCACGTACTCGCACAGCTCCCGCATCGCCTTCGTGACCGCTTCGGGGATGTTGACGTCGGTGCCCTGGCCGTCGAACGGGCTCTCATAGGTGGCCGAGAGCATCGCCTCGTTCCAGGTGCGGAACATCTCCTGGTCGCTTGCCGGAATGCCGAGCAGCTCGGCGATCACCGTGACGGGCAGGGGATAGGCGAGCTCGGTGACGTAGTCGAACTCGTCCTTGTCGGCCACCGAATCCAGCAGGGCCGTCGCGATGGCCGCGATCCGCGGCTCGTACTCGGCGACCACCCTGGGCGTGAACGCCTGGCTGACCAGGCGGCGCAGCTTGCCGTGCCGGGGCGGGTCGGCGCCCAGCGGGTTGCCCGACATGAACCGCTCGACGTCGGGGTCGGCACCGGTGCCCGCGTGGCCCAGCTGCGACGAGAAGGACGCGGGGTCGGACAGCGCCCGGACCGCCTCCGCGTAGCCGAAGACGTTCACCGCCCCGGTCTGTTCGCTGTAGGTCACCGTGCCGGCGGCGCGCATCCGCTGCAGCCAGCTCAGCAGTGCGGCGCCGCCGTCGCCGGTCGACGGGGGCTGGTCGGTCACGATGGGCGAGTTCATCGGCTCCTCGCTTTGCTTGCTCGACGACGGGAGATCGGCTGACGACCGCGTCCGTCGCGGGCAGGCTGGGCCGCCCCGGCCAGGTCGTTCGCAGCGACGCTAGCCAGGCACCGCCGGCATTCCAGGGCGCCTGGCAACAACTTGACCGGCGCAGCACACATTGCTGCCAGCGGACGCGCGGGCCCCGCGCGGACGACAGCTTCCTGCCACGATCCGGCCGCCGCCGGGCGCGGTGCGGCAGAGTCCGCGTAGATGAGCAGCACAGCACCGTCCGCCATCCCCGATCACTGCGTCGTGGACCACGTGTTCGCGGTGCCGCGGCCGCCGGACCGGCCCGCCATCGTGGACGCCGCGACCGGGGACACGCTGACCTACGGCGAACTGGCCGACCGGATCGACCGGGTGGCCGGGGCGCTGCAGCAGCGCGGCCTCGGCACCGGCGATGTCGTCGCGATCTTCGGCTTGAACAGCGGGCAGTTCGCCGTGGCCCTCTACGCGAGCCTGCGCACCGGCGCGACCGCCACGCTGGTCAACAGCCTCTACACCGAGCCGGAGGTGCGGGCCCAGCTCGAGCACAGCCGGGCCTGCCTGGTGTTCGCCGACGCCGCCTGCCTGCCGCGCGTCCCCGCCGGTACACCGGTGATCGGGCTCGACGTCCCCGCCGGGCCCGGCGGGGAGACGCTGCGGTCACTGGCGGAGCGGGGCCACCGCGCCCGGGCGGTGCGCATCGACCCGGCAGCCGACGTCGCGCTCCTGCCGTACTCCTCCGGCACGACCGGGACCAGCAAGGCGGTGATGCTGACCCATCGCAACCTGGTGGCGAACATGTGCCAGAACGACGCGTTCATGACGGACCTGACCGACGGCTCGCGGGTGCTCGCGTCGCCGCCGTTCTTCCACATCTACGGCACGCAGATCGTCCTCAACCTCAGCCTGCGTGCCGGTGCGCTCGTCGTCACCCTGCCGCGCTTCGAGTTCCGCGCGTTCCTCGACGCCATCACCCGGTACCGGACCGATCGGGTCTACGCCTCCCCACCGGTGCTGGTGCTGCTGGCCAAGAGCCCGCTCGAGGGCGACGCCGATCTGGGCGCCGTCCGCTACCTGTTCTCCGGTGCCGCACCGCTGGACGAAGCCCTCGCCGGGACGGTCGCGGCCCGGCTGGGCTGCCGGATCCGCCAGGGTTACGGGATGACGGAGCTGGGCCCGACGTCGCACGCGACCCCCGACCACCGCGACGACCTGCCCGTCGGCTCGGTCGGGCTGCCGGCGCCCTACACGGACTGGCGCGTGGTCGACCCCGGAACCGGCCGGGACGCCGGGCCGGGGCGGACCGGTGAGCTGTGGTGCCGCGGCCCGAACGTGATGAGGGGGTACCTGCGTGATCCCGAAGCCACGGCGGCGACCATCGACGCCGACGGCTTCCTGCACACCGGCGACCTCGTCCGCCACGACGCCGACGGCGTGCTCACCGTCGTCGGCAGGCTCAAGGAGCTCATCAAGTACAAGGGCCACCAGGTGCCGCCCGCCGAGCTCGAAGCGGTGCTGATGCAGCACCCGGGCATCGCCGACGCCGCCGTCGCCGGACGGCCCGACGAGCTGGCGGGCGAGATCCCGGTCGCGTTCGTCGTCCGCCGCCCCGGCGGGGACGGGCCGACCGCCGAGGCGGTGCTCGACTTCGTCGCCGTCCGGGTGGCTCCGCACAAGAAAGTGCGGGCGGTCCGGTTCGTCGAGCGGATCCCGAAGTCCGGCTCCGGCAAGATCCTCCGGCGGCTGCTGCCCGTGTGACGGCGGGGCCGCGGTGGTGGCAGCAAGCTGTCGGCAACGGCGTGGGGCGCGCCCGCGCGCATTACGTTGCGGGGTATGGCTTCTCGGAATGGTGCAGCGACCTCGGCGGACTGGCTTCGGCGGTACTCGGACACGCGCGGTGCGGCGGTCCGGCTGGTGTGCTTTCCCCACGCCGGTGGCGCCGCGAACTTCTTCCGGTCCTGGCCGGACGCGCTCGGGCCGCGGGTGGACGTGGTCGCGGTGCAGTACCCGGGACGGCACGACCGGATGGGCGTGCCGTGCGAGGACACGATGGCGGGCGCGGTGACGCCGATCGCGCACGCGCTGGCCGAACCCGGCGACCGGCCGACCGTGTTCTTCGGGCACAGCATGGGGGCGGCGATCGCCTTCGAGGTGGCGCTGGAGCTCGAGCGCGGGAACGGGCCCGCGCCCCGCGAGATCGTGGTGTCGGCGCGGGAGGCGCCGGATTCGGCGCACCGACGGCCGGAGGACTTCCGGACCGACGAGGACATCATCGCCGAGGTGCGGCGGCTCGGCGGCGTCTCGGCGGAGCTGATCGACAACGAGGACTTCCGGAGCTTCGCCATGCCCGCGCTGCGCGGGGACTTCCGGCTGATCACCGGATATCGCCCGGACCCGGCCCGTGCGGTCCGCGCGGCGCTGACCGCCTACGTCGGCGACCGGGACCCGGACCTGTCCGAGGAGGACATGCGGGCCTGGGCGAAGTACACGACGGGGGACTTCGCGTGCCGGGTGTTCCCCGGCGACCACTTCTACCTCGCGGAGCGGCCCGACGAGGTGCTGGCGGACCTGGCTCTGCGGCTGGTCGCCGAGCGCACGTCCGAGGTCGGGTGACGGCGGGGCAGAGCCGTGGCCGGTGCCGTACCGGGGCGATTCCGGCAGCACGACTTCTCGAACGACCTTGCCGGAACCCCGTGCCGGCGTCGGTGGCGCGTGGCGCTCAGCCCGTGCCGTGGACTTCGGTGAACACCGACAGTGCCACCTCCGGCTCGTAGGCCAAGACGATCCGGTTGGCGCGGTGCCGGAGTGCTTCGACGGCGTGCGCGCGGCAGGCCGGGGTCGCTTCCCAGCCGGCGGCGAAGACGAGGACGGCCAGTACCGGGCCGGCCGGGCAGCCGGGTGTGCTGCAGCCCGCGGCGACGGCGGACGGCTGGGTGTTCGTGGTGGCGTAGGCGTCGGCGGCCAGCGCGGAGAGCAGGCCGATCGCCAGCGCGGCGGCCGCTCCGGCCGGCGGGCGGGCCCGCAGGGCGATCGCGTGCGCGTCGAGCAGCGCCGTGTCGAGCAGGTCGACGCGCTGGGCCGGTGCGGCCGCCGCCAGCTCCGCGAGCTGGGTGCGCAGGCCCTCAAGGCGGTCCGTCTCCGCGTGTTCTTCCGCGGTGGCCAGCACGGCTTCGACGCACTCGGCCAGCTGGGCGCCGCGGCGCTGCCACCAGTCCAGCTTGCGACGGCGTTCCTCGCTGAGCCCGGTCAGGCCGGGCCACCGGCGCTTGGCGCCCTGCCTGGTGGTCTCCGCCGCGTCCCCGATCGCGGGGTAGTCGGCGTGGTGCCGGGCCGCCGAGAGCGCCGCGGACGCCGCCAGCTGCTCCGCGCTGTCGGAGATCACCTGCAGCGTTGTCAGGACGGCCAGCCACTCGCGTTGCGGGACGGCGTCCGGGGCGAACTCCGGCAGTTCCCGCGCCGCTGTCCAGGCCAGCTGCTCCACCGCCAGTGCCAAGGCGGCGCGTTGGGCGTCGGACAGCTTTCGCACGGGCGGCTCCTCGCGAGCGGGCTCCTTGACAACACTTGTTTACGCCACCATCATGAGCTGCGACAACATCTGTTGTCAATGGCGAACAGTGGCGAACAGGGGAGAACATGCGGTTACTGGTCATCGGCGGCACGTCGTTCGTCGGGCGCGCGATCGTGACGGAAGCCCTCGGCCGCGGGCATGACGTCACGACCTTCAACCGGGGGCTGACCGGCAAGGACGTCGACGGCGTCGAGCCGCTTCGCGGGGACCGGTCCACCGACGAAGGCCTGGAGGCGCTCGCCGGGCGCTCGTTCGACGCGGTCGCCGACCCGAGCGGGCTGGTGCCTGCCCACGTCCTCCGCACCGCGCGGGCGCTGGCCGATTCGGCTCCGTTCTACGCGTACGTCTCCACCACGGCCGTCTACCAGAAGTGGGACACCGCTCCGGTGGACGAGTCGGCCGCGACCTGGCCGGGGGTGGCCGACGAGGACGGCGACGCGGCCGACTACGCGAAGTACCCGGCGCACAAGCGCGGGTCCGAGCTGGCGGTCGAGCAGGTCTACGGTGCGGACGCGGCGCTGATCGCCCGCGCCGGCTCGATCGTGGGGCCGCACGACAACCTGGGGCAGCTGCCGTGGTGGCTCACCCGGATCGCGGCCGGCGGCCGGGTCGTCGCCCCCGGTGACCCCGGGCGTGGGCTGCAGCTGATCGACGTGCGCGACGTGGCCGCGTTCGTGCTGGACCAGGCCGAGACCCGGACCGGCGGCACCCACAACGTCGTCCCGGACGGGACGAACACCACGATGGGCGAGCTCGTCGACAGCTGTGTGGGGGCGACCGGCTCCGGTGCCACTCCCGTGTGGATGGACGAGGGTTTCCTGTTCTCCCAGGGTGTCCAGCCGTGGGGCGAGCTTCCACTGTGGATCCCGAACGTGCCCGACACGGCGGGCTTCTGGGCCGTGTCCGGTGCGTCGGCGAAGGCCGCGGGCCTGCGGACCCGGCCGGTCGCGGAGTCCGTGCGGGACACCTGGGAGTGGCTGCGCTCGGGCGGCGAGGTCCGGACCACGCCGGGCGCCCCGCCGCTCGGCCTGGCCACCGAGAAGGAGCAGCAGGTGCTCGCGGCCTGGGACACCCGGCCGGCCGGCTGAACGGCCGCCCGGCCGGGCGGAGGCGGTCAGGCCGGCCCACCGGCCCGGCCGTCCACCAGGCCGGCCGGGCGCAGGTCGGTCCAGGCGCGCTCGATGTAGTCCAGGCACTCCTGCCGTGCGGCCTCGCCGTGGACCGACGTCCAGCCGGCGGGCACCGGAACGTGCGCGGGCCACATCGAGTGCTGCCGTTCGTCGTTGACCAGCACGAGGTACCGGCCGTTTTCGTCATCGAACGGGTTGGTCATGGGTGTCCTCCCTGATCGTCGTACTCACAACCGGTCCAGCAGTGCGGCCAGCGCGCGCCCGATCCGTTCGAGCGCCTCCGGCCGGGTCAGCATCTCCCCGTGCGTGCAGTCCAGCACGTGCGGGTGGATCAGATCGCCGACGTACGGCCGCCACAGTTCCGCGGTCGGCTGCGGGTCCGGCCAGCCCTGGCCCGCGCCGAAGAACAGCAGCTCCTGGTCGAACCGGCCGGGCCGGTACTGCCGGGCGAGGGCGGAGTTGTTCAGCATGATGTCGGCGACCGCGGCCAGCTGGGACTCGCTCATCGACACCAGGCCCGTCGCGTTCAGCACGTCGGCCACCTCGCCCGGCAGCGGCTCGTCGGGCACCTGCGCGCCGTCCACGCCGAAGTACTCGATCGCCAGGTAGCGCAGCACCTCGGCCTGGCTGATGTCGCGGTGCTCCGGCAGGCCCTCGCGCGGGTAACTGTCCAACATGGACAGCAGGCCGACCCGGTGCCCGGCCGCGCGCAGCCGCTCCGCCATCGCGTGGGCCGCCAGGCCGCCGAACGACCAGCCGAGCAGGCAGTACGGACCTTCCGGCTGGACGGCCCGGATCCGTTCGACGTAGTCGGCGGCGATCTCGTCGACCGACCCGGCGAGCGGGTGCGGCTCGGCGATCCCGCGAGCCTGGATGCCGTACACCGGGTGCCGGCGCGGGATGTGCCGCAGCAGGCTCGCGTAGCACCAGCTGACCCCGCCGGCCGGGTGGATGCAGAACAGGGCCGGCCCGTCGCCCTGGGGACGCAGGGGGAGCACGACGTCGAACACGTCGTCCGCCGTGTCGACGCCGAGCCGGGCGGCCAGCGCGGCCACGGTCGGGTTCTCGAACAGGGTGCGCACCGACACCTTCAGCCCGAGGGCCGCGCGGATCTCGCCGACCAGCCGGATGGCCAGCAGAGAGTGGCCGCCGAGGTCGAAGAAGTCGTCGTGCACGCCGACCTTCGGCCGCTTGAGCACCTCGGCGAACAGGCCGGTGAGCAGCTCCTCGTGCGGGGTGCGTGCCGCCCGGCCGGGTGCCGGCTCGCGCCGTGGCCCGGACGGTGCCGCCAGCCCCGGCCGGATCCGCTCGTCGAGCGGCACGGTCGCGGGCTCGGTCGCGGACGCCGCCGCGGTGAGCAGCTCGACCAGGTGGTCGGCGAGCAGCTCCGCCGCCTCGGCGGTGACCAGGTCGGTGCGGAAGTCGAGGCGCAGCCGCAGCCGCTGCCCGCCGGTCGCGGCGAGCATGAGCGGGTAGTGGGTGGCGTCCACTCCGTCCACATCGGACAGCCGGAGCTCCGCGCCGGCCGGGCCGGCCGGGACCGGGCCGGCCGGGTAGTTCTCGAAGACGACGACGGTGTCGAACAACGTGCCCTGCCCGGCCACCGCGGTGATCTCGGCGAGGTTGAGGTGATCGTGCGGGCGCAGAGCGCCGCGGTGCTCGTGCACCTGGCGCAGCACCGCGCGCAGCGACGTGTCGGCGTCGAACCGGATCCGCACCGGCACGGTGTTGATCAGCAGCCCGATCATGTGCTCGATCCCGGACAGCTCGGCGGGCCGGCCCGCCACCACCGTGCCGAACACGACGTCGTCCCGCTCGGTCACCTGGCGCAGCAGCACGGCCCACAGGCCCAGGACGACGTCGGCCTGGGTGAGCCCGTGCCCGCGGGCGAACGCGGCCAGGTTCGCGGTCACCGTTTCGTCCAGTTCCCGGCCGGTCCGCGCCGGGAACCGGGCCGGGCGCGCCGGATCCGGCGGCGCCAGCAGCGGGGGACGGCCGAGCCCGGCCAGTGCCGACCGCCAGGCTTCCCGCGCGGCGTCGACGTCCTGGCGGGACAGCCATTCCAGGTACGTGCGGTAGGAGGGGACCGGCGGCAGCTCCTGCCCGCCGTAGCCGGCGAACAGCTCCCGCAGCAGCACCGGGATCGACCAACCGTCCAGCAGCATGTGGTGGCTGGTGATCACCAGCCGGTGCCGCGGTCCGCCGAGGTGCACCAGCAGCATCCGGAGCAGCGGCGGGACCGCGGGGTCGAAGCCGCGTGCCCGCTGGGCGGCCACCAGGTCCCCGAGCTCGTCGCCGGTCGCGTCGACCTCCTCCCACGGCAGCGCGACCGTCCGCGGGATGACCTGGACCGGCCCGTCGGCGTGGAACGCCGCACGCAGGTTCTCGTGCCGGTCCAGCAGCGCCTGCCCGGCGGCGCGCAGCCGCCGCGCGTCCACGGTGCCGGCCAGGTCGACCACCAGTTGCACCGTGTAGACGTCGTCGTCCCCGTCCGCGTGCAGCACGTGGAACAGCAGCCCCTGCTGCAGCGGGGCCAGCGGGACGACGTCGGCGATCTCCGACGGCGGCAGGCCGGCGTCGCGCAACCGGCGTTCCAGCACCTCGATCCGGTCCTGCGACCACCGCAGCAACGGCAGGTCGGACGGCGTGCGGCCGCCGCCCGCCGCCTCGACGTGCGCGGCGAGCTCCCCGAGCACGTCGGTCCAGGCCGCGGCCAGTGCGTCGATCGCCGCGTCGTCGAACAAGGCCGCGGGCCGGCTGAAGGTGGCGGCCAGCACCGGGCCCGCCGGACCCTCCACAGTGGCCATCGTCAGTTCCAGCTCGTGGGCCATCGGCAGGTCCGGATCCGCGCCGCCGCCGGCGGCGACGGGCAGCCAGTCACCGGCGGCAGGCCCGGTGCTGCGGCCGAGGTAGTTGACCGCGATCCGCGGCTCGGCGAGCCGGGCGAGTGCGGTGGCGGTCTGCGGGTTGGCGTAGCGCAGCAGGCCGTATCCGGCGCCGTGGCCCGGGACGGCCCGCAGCTGTTCCTTGACCCGCTTGAGGCTGTCCGCCACCGAAGCCGTCTCGCCGGGATCCAGCCGGACCGGGAACACCGTGGTGAACCAGCCGACCGTGCCGGAGACGTCGGTGCCGGGCAGCGCGTCGCGGCCGTGGCCCTCGACGTTCACCAGCAGGGCGCCACTCGCGCCGCGCCACCTGTTCACCGCGACGGCCAGCGCGGCGAGCAGCACGTCGTGCGTGCGGGCGTGGAACGCCTGCGGCACCGTGGTCAGCAGCGCCCGGGTCAGGCCGGGCGGCAGCTCCAGCTCGGTGGCGGTCCGGGTGCGCTCCACGTCGCGGGCCGGATCGAGCGGACCATTGCCGAGGCCGGGGTCGCGCTCGGCGAGCATTGTCGTCCACAGCGGCATTTCGGCCAGGACGTCCGGGTCCTGGGCGCGGGCGGTCAGCCGCTGCGCCCACACCTTGAACGGCGTGCCGCGCCGGCTCAGCGGCGTGCCGCGCCACGCCGCGGCGAAGTCGTCCGCCAGGATCCGCCAGGACACCGCGTCCACGGCCAGGTGGTGCACGGCGAGGAACAGCCGCCCCGGGTCGCCGTCGAACCGGACGGCCCGCACCACCACCCCGGCTTCGGGGTCGAGGGCGTCGACGGCCGCCTGCTGGGCGGTCCCGTCGGCACCGTCGTCATCGGCGGCGCGGGTCAGCACGTCCTCGGCGCGCACCGATCCCACCGGCAGCGCGTCCATGCTCCAGTAGGCGCCGCCCAGCGTGCTGGTCAGGCGCAGCCGCAGCACGTCGTGGTGGTCCAGGACCGCCTGCAGCGCCGCGATCAGCCGGTCGTGGTCGGCCTCGGCGGGCAGGCGCAGCGACAGCGACTGGTGGAACCGGCCGACGGGACCGCCGCGCTCCCGCAGCCAGTGCACGACCGGGGTCAGCGGGATGGTTCCGACGCCGGATTCCGCCGCGGGGCCCGGGTCCGCCGGCTCGGCGGCGCCCGCGACCGCGGCCAGTTCGGCGACCGTGCTGTGCTCGAAAAGCATCGCCGGGGTCACGGCGATGCCGAGGTCGCCCGCTCGCGTCGCCACCTGGATCGCCCCGATGCTGTCGCCGCCGAGGGCGAAGAACCCGTCGTCGGCGCCGACCGAGGGCACCCCGAGCACGTCCGCGAACACCCCGCAGAGGAGTTCCTCGGTACGGCCGCGTGCCGCGCGGCCGGTCGCGGCGCCGTCCGGCACCGGCTCCGGCAGCTCCGAGCGGTCGATCTTCCCGTTGGGCCCCACCGGAATGGCGTCCACCACCGTGATGGTGGCGGGCACCAGGTACCCGGGCAGCGTCTGCGCCAGCCGCGTGCGCAGCGCCGCCGGGTCCGGACGGTCCCCGCCGGGCTCGCCCACGACATAACCCGCCAGCCGGGCACGGCCGGTGTGGTCGGGGACGCCGCGCACCGCCGCCGCGGTCACGCCGGGGAGGCTCCGCAGCGCGGCTTCCACCTCGCCCGGTTCGATCCGGTGGCCGCGCACCTTCAGCTGGTCGTCCGCGCGCCCGGCGTACACCAGGTCGCCGTCGGGCAGGCGCCGCGCCAGGTCACCGGTCCGGTAGAGCCGGGTGCCGGGCGGGCCGAACGGGTCGGCCACGAACCGCAGCGCGGTCTGCCCCGGCTGCCGGAGGTAGCCCAGCGCGATGCCGGCACCGGCCAGGTACAGCTCCCCGGTGACGCCGACCGGCACCGGCCGGAGCCCGCTGTCCAGCACGTGGGCCCGCACGTTGCCGAGCGGTCGCCCGATCGGCGGGACGGCGGCCCCGGACAACGGCCTGCTGACGGTCGCGCACACGGTCGCTTCGGTAGGGCCGTACGCGTTGAGCATGCGGCGCCCGGCCGACCACTGCTCGGCCAGGTCGGGCGGGCACTGCTCGCCCGCGACGATGACGGTGGCCCGGTCCGGCAGGGCGCCCGCCGGCACGGCGCCGAGCGCCGAGGGCGGCAGTACGAGGTGCGTGACGGCCCGCTCGGCCACGAGGTCGCCGAGCGCCCGGCCCGGCAGGAGCCGGTCCGGCGGCGCCATGACGACCGTGGCGCCGGCCAGCAGCGTCGCCCACAGCTCCCAGCACGCCGCGTCGAAGCTGGCCGAGGCGAACTGCAGGACGCGCTCACCCGGCCGCACGCCGAAGGCGTCGCTGTTCAGCGCGAGGTTGACCACGCCGCGGTGCGGCACGACCACGCCCTTGGGGCGGCCGGTCGAGCCGGACGTGAATATCACGTACGCCGGGTGATCCGGCGTCAGCGGCGTTCCGCGGTCTTCCTCGGACAGCGGGGTCGACGGGAGGCCCTCGACCGCCGCCGGGGTGTCCACGAGCACGGCGGTGCCGAGCGAGCCGGCGAGATCCTCCGCGCAGATCGTGACGACCGGCGCGGTGTCCTCGAGCAGCAGCCGGACGCGCTCGGCCGGGTAGCCGAGGTCGAGGGGCAGGTAGGCGGCCCCCGTCTTGAGCGCCGCCAGCGCCGCGACCACGAACCGCGGCGTCCGCGGGCACGCCACCGCGACCACCGTGCCCGGCCCGGCTCCCCGCGCGAGCAACGCGCGCGCCAGCCGGCTCGACTCGGCGTCGAGCTCACCGAACGTGGTCACGGAGTCCTCGTACGCCACCGCCACCGCGCCGGAGGTCCGTGCCGCGACCGCGGCGAAGGCCTCCGGGACCGTGACCTCGCCCGCCGGGCGCACGGTGTCGTTCCACGCGGTCAGCAGGCGGCGCTCGCCCGCGGTCAGCACGTCGAAGGCGCCGAGGCGCCGCTCCGGGTCGGCGACGGCGCCGGCGAGCAACCCGGCCAGCCGCTCGGTCAGCTCGCGCGCGGTCCCCTCGTCGAACAGATCCGAGCTGTACTCGAGGAAGCCGACCATCCCCGCCGGGTCGCCGTCGTCCGTGCGGTGCTCGGTGAAGCCGAAGGTGAGGTCCAGCCGGGAGACCCCGGTGGCCACCGCGTGCGGTTCGGCCCGCAGGCCCGCGAGGGACAGTTCGGCGGCCGGGTTGTTGTTCAGCGCCAGCATCACCTGGAACAGCGGGTTGTGTGCGGACCGCTGTCCCCCGAGCTCCGCGAGCCGTTCGAACGGCAGGTCCTGGTTGGCGAACGCGGCGAGATCGGCCGCCCGCGCCCGGGACAGCAGCTCGCCGAACGTGGGGTCGCCCGTGGTGTCGGTGCGCAGCACCAGGGTGTTGACGAAGCAGCCGACGAGGTCGTCCAGCGCCCGGTCGGCCCGGCCGGCGACCGGGGTGCCGAGCGGGATGTCGGTGCCGGCGCCCAGCCTGGTCAGCACGGCGGCGAGCCCGGCGTGCAGCACCATGAACAGCGTCGCCTGGTGGGCCCTGGCCAGGTCGGTGAGGCCCCGGTGCAGCGCCGCGTCGAGGTCGAACCGGACCATGCCGCCGCGGTTGCTCGGTGCGGGCGGGCGCGGCCGGTCGGTGGGCAGGTCCAGCCGCTCCGGCAGGCCGGCGAGGGTCCGGCGCCAGTACGCCAGCTGACGGCCCGCCACGGTGAGCGGATCGTCCTCCCCGCCGAGCAGTTCGCGCTGCCACAACGTGTAGTCGGCGTACTGGACGGGCAGGCCCGGCCAGTCCGGCCCGGTGCCGTCCAGGCGCGCCCGGTACGCCTGGGCGAGGTCACGCATCAGCGGCCGCATCGACCAGCCGTCGCCGGCGATGTGGTGGGTCAGCAGCACCAGCACGTGCTCGTCGGCGGCCACCGTGAACAACCACGCCCGCACCGGCAGTTCGCCCGCGAGGTCGAAGTGGTGGCGCGCCGCGTCTTCGACCGCGGCGCCGAGTTCCGCCGGGGCCACGGCGCGGACCTGAAGCACCGGTCGCGCGTCCGCCACGACCTCCTGGCGCGGCCTGCCGTCGGTGCTGGGGAACACCGTCCGCAGCGCCTCGTGCCGGTCCACCACGTCGGCGAGCGCGGCCCGCAGCGCGGCTTCGTCGACGAAGCCGGTCAGCCGCAGGGCAAGCGGCATGTTGTAGGTGGCGCTGGGGCCTTCCAGCCGCCAGAGGAACCACAGGCGCCGCTGCGCCGAGGACAACGGGACCTCGGCGGGCCGCGGCAGCGGCCGCAACCGCGGCCGGGCCGTCCGGTCGCCGGTGTCGCCGAGCCGGCGGGCGAGCAGGGCCGGCGTCGAGGCGTCGAAGACGTCCCGGACGGCCAGCTGGATGTCGGTCGCCGCGCGGAGCCGCCCGACCACCTGGGTGGCCAGCAGCGAATGCCCGCCGTGGTCGAAGAAGTCGTCGTCCACGCTCAGCCCGGGGACGCCCAGCACGTCGGCGAACACCCGGCAGACCAGTTCCTCCTGCGGGGTGGCCGGCGGCCGCGCCGTGAGCGGCGCCGACGTGCCCGGCGCGGGCAGCGCGGCCCGGTCGAGCTTGCCGTTCGGCGTCACCGGCATGGCATCCAGCCGCACGAAGGCGGTCGGCACCAGGTACGCCGGCAGGCGCTCGGCGAGGAACGACCGGATCTCGGCCACCACGTTGGCGGACCCGGCCGGGGTGTTCGCCAGCGGGCGGCTGACGCCGTCCGGGCGGTACTGGCCGAGACCGGCGTCGGCCGGGTCGGTCCCGGCGGCGAACACGACGTCCAGTTCGCCGTCGGTGCCGGCGCCGGACCAGGTCACGACCGTCTCGTAGCCGTACCGGGCGCCCAGCTCCACCAGGGATTCCGGGTCCACGCCGTCGTCATCGAGCCGTCCATTGGGGACACTCGCCACGCGCAGGTGGTCCGGCCGCGCGGCCAGCAGCCCGGCCAGCGCCGCGAGGTCCGCTACCCCGGCGCCCCACCGCAGCTCCGCCCGGTCGGCCACCGGCCGCGGCGAACCCTTGCGCAGCACGACTTCGTAGCGGTACCGCGTCAGCTCGTTGTGGTGCGTGCCCCGCTTGACACGGATGTCCACCCCGGCGACGCCGGGCAGGGCACCGGCGATCCCGGCGAAGTAGTCGGGATCGATCAGCAGTTCGCGTTCCGCCTGCGGACCGGTGCGCAGCCGGTCCAGCAGCCGCAGGTTGCGGACGTCGCCCACGAACACCGAGCCGCCCGGCCGCACCAGGGCGAGCGCCTGCCGCAGCACCTCGGTGACGTAGCCGAGGTCCGGGAAGTACTGGACGACCGAGTTCAGCACCACCGTGTCGAAGAAGCTCGCCGGCACCCGGTCCAGCCGGTCCGCCGGGCCGGCCAGCAGGCGCACCCGCTCCGCCAGCCCCGGCACCTCGGCGACCTGCCCGGTCAGCCGCTCGACGACCGCGGCGGAGAGGTCGGTACCCCAGTACTGTTCGCAGGACGGCGCGACCCGGGCGAGGATCAAGCCGCTGCCGACACCGACCTCGAGCACGCGGCGCGGGCGCAGGGCGAGGATCCGGTCCACCGCGCTCGCCCGCCACTCCCGCATGTCGGCCAGTGGGATGGGCGAGCCGTCGGCACTGCTGGTCCAGCCGGAGAAGTCCTCGCCGAGCGCGGCCGGTGCCGGTTCGCCGTACTGGGCCTGGAAGACCTCGCGCCACCGGTCCACCTGGTCGGCGGCATCCGGCTCGCCCTCGACGAAGTAGGCGACCAGCTGCGGGGTGCCGGACACGTCGGGCCGGGCGGCCACCGCGGCCGCGGCGACGCCGGGATGCGCCCCCAAGGCGTTTTCCACCTCGCCCAGCTCGACCCGGTGCCCGCGGATCTTGACCTGGTCGTCGGCGCGCCCGGCGAACTCCAGCGTTCCCTCGGCGCGCCACCGGACCAGATCGCCCGTGCGGTACATCCGCTCGCCTGCCGGGCCGTACGGGTCGGCGACGAACCGCGCGGCGGTCAGCCCGGGACGGCGCAGGTAGCCCCGGGCCACGCTCGGCCCGCCGACGTACAGTTCGCCGGTCACGCCGGTGGGTACCGGCCGCAGGGCCGCGTCCAGCACGTACACGCGGGTGCCCGGGAGCGGCCGGCCGATCGGGGGCCGCTGCGCCCCCCGCAGCGGGTCGCTCATCGTCGCGCACACCGTGGTCTCGGTCGGGCCGTAGGCGTTGGTCAGCCGGCGTCCGGCCGACCAGCGCTCGACGAGTTCGCCGCCGGCCGCTTCGCCGGCGACGACGAGGTGGGAGACCGTCCGCAGGCTGCCGGGCGGCAGCACCGCCAGCGCGCTCGGCGGCAGGGTCACGTGGGTGACCGCGTGCCGTTCGACGAGACCGGCCAGCGCCGGCCCCGGCACCAGGTCGTCGGGTGTGCCGAGCACCATCGTGGCCCCGGACAGCAGGGCCATGGTCAGTTCCCAGAACGCCGCGTCGAAGCTCGGCGAGGCGAACTGCAGCACCCGGGCGCCCGGGCCCGCCCCGAACCGGTCCCGCTGCGCCGCGAGCAGGCACGCCACGCCGCAGTGGGTCACGACGACGCCCTTCGGCTCCCCGGTCGAACCGGACGTGTAGATCACGTAGGCGGGGTGCGCCGGGTGCCTGGCCACCTCCGGATCGTCCGACGGCTCACCGGCCACCGCGGCTTCGTCGAGCACGAGCACGTCGGCGTCCGTCGCGGGCAGCTCGGCCCCCGCCGTGATGACCAGCTCCGGCCGGGCGTCGGAGAGCAGGTAGCCGATGCGGTGCCGCGGGTAGGCCAGGTCGACGGGCAGGTAGGCGGCGCCGGCCTTGAACACCGCCAGGATGGCGACGACGAGGGCCGGGGTCCGGGGCAGGGCCAGCGCGACCAGGGTCTCCGGGCCGACGCCCCGGCGGATCAGGGCGTGCGCGAGCCGGTTGGCCCGGGCGTTGAGCTGCTGGTAGCTCACTTCTTCGGCGTCGTACCGCAACGCGACGGCGTCCGGTGCCTCCGCCGCTCGCGCCTCGAACAGATCCGCGACCGGTTCGGCGGGCACCGCGGCCCCGCCGTCGCTCCACTGTTCGAGCAGCGTCGCCCGTTCGCCGTCGTCGAGGATGTCGAGCCTGCTGATCGGCAGGTCCGGGTCGGCGGCGGCCGCGGTCAGCAGGCGGGCCAGCCGTCCGACGAGGCGATCGACCGTGCCGGCGTCGAACAGGTCCGTGCTGTACTCGACGTAGCCGGACAGCCCGGCCGGGCCGCCGGCGTCGTCGTGGTGCTCGTCCAAGCTCAGCGAGAAGTCGAACTTGGACACCAGCGGGCGGACCCGCATCGGCCGCACGTGCAGGCCGGGCAGGTCCAGCTCGGCCGAAGGCGCGTTCTGCAGCACCACGAACACCTGGAACAGCGGCTGACGGGCCAGCGTGCGCTCCGGATTGAGGACTTCGACCAGCCGCTCGAACGGCAGGTCCTGGTTGGCGTACGCGGCGAGGTCGCCGGTCCGCGTCCGGGCCAGCAGCTCGCGGAAGCTCGGATCGCCGGAGACGTCGGTGCGCAACGTCAGCGTGTTGACGAAGAAGCCGACCAGGTCGTCGAGCGCCTCGTCGGTCCGGCCCGCGATGGCGCTGCCGAGCGGGATGTCGGTCCCCGCGCCGAGCTGGGACAGCAGCGCGGCCAGACCGGCCTGCAGCACCATGAAGAGGGTGGCGTGCTCGCTGCGCGCGAGGTCGCCGAGCCTGCCGTGCAGGCCGGCGTCGAAGCCGACCCACCGCACGTCCCCGCGGAAGTCGGCGACGGCGGGGCGCGGCCGGTCGGCCGGCAGCGCCAACTCCTGCGGGGCGTCCGCCAGCGTCCGCCGCCAGTAGCCGAGCTGGCTCGCGGCCAGGCTGTCCGGATCGGTCTCCTCGCCGAGCAACGAACGCTGCCAGAGCGTGTAGTCGGCGTACTGCACCGGCAGCGGCGTCCACTGTGGAGCGTTACCGGCCCGGCGGGCGGCGTAGGCGACGGTCAGGTCCCGCACGAGCGGCCGCAGCGACCAGCCGTCACCCGCGATGTGGTGCAGCAGCAGGAAGAGCACGTGCTCATCGGGCCCCAGCACGAGGAGCTTGGCCAGCAACGGTGGCTCGGCCGCCAGGTCGAACCCGTACCGGGTCTCGGCGGTCAGCAGCTCGGCCAGGCCGGCGTCGTCCAGCTCGCGGCAGTCGACGACCGCGAGCTCCGGCCGGGCCTGGTCCACGGGCAGCACGACCTGCCGCGGCCGTCCGTCGACGTCCGGGAACACCGTGCGCAGCGACTCGTGCCGCGCGACGACGTCGCCCAGCGCCACCCGCAACGCCTCGACGTCCAGCTCGCCGGTCATGCGCAGCGGCAACGGGATGTTGTACGCCGGTCCTGCCGCGCTGAGCCGGTGGAGGAACCACAGCCGCCGCTGCGCGAAGGACAGCGGCAGCTCGTCCGGGTACGGCACCGGGCGCAGCGCCGGCCGGGCGGCTTCCGCGGACCCGAGGACCTGCGCCAGTCCACGCGGCGTCGGCGCCTCGAACACGCTGCGGACGGGCAGTTCCACGCCCAGCGCCGAACGCACCCGGCTGGCGAGCCGGGTGGCCAGCAGCGAATGGCCGCCGAGCGCGAAGAAGTTGTCCTCGACGCCGACCCGGTCCAGCCCGAGGACCTCCGCGAAGACCGTGCAGAGGATCTCCTCCTCCGCGGTCCGGGTCGCCGCCGGGACGAGCGCGGAGCCGGCCTCGGCGCCGGGGTCGGGCAAGGCCGCCACGTCCACCTTGCCGTTGGCGTTCAGCGGCAGTGCGTCGACCCGGACGAACGCGGACGGAACCATGAACTCCGGCAGCCGGCCGGCCACGTGCTCGCGCAGCCCCGCCACGTCGATCCCGTCGGCGACCACGTAGGCGACCAGGCGCTTGCCGTTGTGGTCCGCCCGCGCCACGACCGCGGCCTGCGCCACCGCCGGGTGTTCGGCCAGCACGGCCCGGATCTCGCCGGGTTCGATCCGGAACCCGCGGATCTTCACCTGCTCGTCGGTGCGGCCCAGGTAGGTGATGACCCCGCCGGACTCCCACCGCACCAGGTCGCCGGTGCGGTACATCCGCTCGCCGCCGGTCCCGAACGGGCAGGCCACGAAGCGTTCCGCCGTCATGGCCGCGCGCCCGGCGTACCCCCGCGCCAAGCCGTCGCCCGCCAGGTAGAGCTCGCCCGGTACGCCGGGGGGCACCGGGTTCAGCCGCTCGTCGAGCACGTACGCGCGGGTGTTGTCCATCGGCGCGCCGATCGGCACGTTGTCCCCGGACACCCGGTGCGGGTGCGTCATCGGGTACGCGAGCGCGAACGTGGTCGCCTCGGTCGGGCCGTAGACGTGGACGATCGTGGTGCCGGGGCACGTGTCCAGCGCGCGCTGGACGGCCTCGGGGGAGACGCGCTCGCCGCCGGTCCACACCTGCCGGACCGCGGCGAAGCAGCCGGGGTCCTCCTCCACGAGGAGGTTGAACAGGGCGGTGGTGAGGAACACCGCGGTGACGTCGCCGCCGCGGATGACCCGGGCGAGCGCGGCGGTGTCCCGTTCCTCGCCGGGCGGCACGACGACCTCGCCGCCGGACAGCAGCGGCACCCACATCTCGTAGGTGGACGCGTCGAACGCGTGCGGCGACCGCAGCAGCACCCGGTCGTGGCCGCCGTCGCGCCAGCGCCGGTCCGACGCCAGCCGCAGCACGTTGCGGTGGGTGTTCCCGATGCCCTTCGGGGTCCCGGTCGAGCCGGACGTGTACATCACGTAGGCCAGCTGGTCCGGCGGGGTCTCCGCGGCGAAGCCCATCGCCGGCTCGTCGGCCGGGGCGTCGTCGACGAAGATCACCTCGGCCGGCAGCTCCCGTGCCCGTGCGGAGTTGTCCCGATCGGCCAGCAGCACGGGCGCCGCCGTCTCCTCGAGGATCAGGGCCATCCGCGCGGCCGGGTAGGTGGCATGCATCGGCACGTACGTCCCGCCTGCCTTGAGCACGGCGAGGGTCGAGACCACGAGGTCGGCGGACCGGCGCTGCAGGATGGCGACGCCGGTCTCGGTGCGTACTCCCGCCGCCCGCAGCCGGTGCGCCAGCCGTCCGGCCCGGTCGTCCAGCTCGCGGTAGGTGAGCACGACGTCGCCGGCCCGGACGGCGACGGCGTCCGGCGTCCGGGCCACCTGGTCGGCGAAGCGGGCGTGGATGGAGCCCGCGGGGATCGCGGCCGCGGTGTCGTTCCAGGCGGCCACGAGGTCATGGCGTTCCGCCCGGTCCAGCAGCGCCAGGTCGCCGACCGGCCGGTCCGGGTACTCGGCCGCGTCGGCCAGCAGCCGGACGAGCCGGTCGAGCAGGGTTCGGACGGTCGCCGGGTCGAACAGGTCCGTGGAGTACTCCACGAACCCGTCGATGCCGTTGGCGGAACCGTCGGGGCGGCGGTGCTCGTCGAGGCTGAACGCCAGGTCGAACCGGGCGACGCCGGTGCGCACCGGCTGGTGCTCCACCCGCAGCCCGGACAGCTCGATCCGGGCCTCCGGCGCGTTCTGCAGCGTGACCATCACCTGGAACAGCGGCTGCCGCGACAGCGTCCGGTCCGGGTTGAGCACCTCGACCAGTCGCTCGAACGGCACGTCCTGGTGGGCGAACGCGGCCAGGTCGGCGGCCCGCACCCGGGAGAGCAGCTCGGTGAAGCCCGGGTTGCCGGACACGTCGGTCCGCAGCACCAGGGTGTTGACGAAACAGCCGACCAGGTCGTCGAGCGCGTCGTCCGTGCGGCCGGCGTTGGAGGTGCCGAGCGGGATGTCGGTGCCCGCGCCGAGCCGGGACAGCAGCGCCACCAGGCCGGCCTGCAGCACCATGAACAGCGTCGCCTGGTTGTCCTTGGCGAGGGCGGCGAGGCGCTCGTGCAGCACGGGGTCGAGCCAGACCCGCTCGGTGTCACCGCGGAAGGACACCGCGGACGGCCGGGGCCGGTCGGTGGGCAGGGCGATCTGGTCCGGCAGGCCGGCCAGTTCCCGGCGCCAGAACTCGATCTGCTCGCCCGCCAGGCTGCCCGGCTCGTTTTCGTCGCCCAGCAACGCGAGCTGCCACGCGGTGTAGTCGGCGTACTGGACCGGGAGCGGCTCCGGGTTCGGCGCCCGCCCGGTGTGGCGGGCGAGGTACGCGGCCGCGAGGTCCGCGGCCAGCGGGCCGAGGGACCAGCCGTCCCCGGTGATGTGGTGCAGCAGCACGAGCAGCACGTGCCGGTCCGGCGCCAGCTCGAACAGCGTCACCCGCAGCGGCGGCTCGGCGGCGAGGTCGAACCGGTGGCCCGCGGCGGCCCGCAGGGCCTCGTCCAGTCCGGACTCGGCGACCGGGACGACGGTGACCTGCGGCCGCGCGTCGGCCACGTCCAGGATGCGCTGCCGGGGTTCCCCGTCGACGTCCGGGAACACGGTGCGCAGCGTCTCGTGCCGTTCGACGACGTCCGCGAGCGCCTCGCTGATCGCGGACCGGTCCAGCGGGCCGGACAGCCGCAGCGCCAGCGGGATGTTGTAGGTGCGCGCCGCTTCCGGCAGCTGCGCGAGGAACCACAGCCGCCGCTGGGCGAACGACAGCGGGATGACCGACGCCCGCGGCACGGGCACCAGCGCGGGCCGGGCGGCCTGCCCCTCGAAGAGGCGGCCGGCCACCGCGGCCACCGTCGCGTCTTCGAACAGTGCGGCCATGGAGATCTCCACGCCGAGGGTCGAGCGGACCCGGCTGATCAACCGGGTCGCGTACAGCGAGTTCCCGCCGAGGTCGAAGAAGTTGTCGTCGATCCCCAGCGTGGCCAGCCCGAGCACCTCGGCGAACAGTCCACAGAGGATGGTCTCGTGCGTGGTCCGCGGCCGCCGCCCGGTCACCGGGGCCACCGGCTCCGGCGCAGGCAGCGCGGCGCGGTCGAGCTTGCCGTTGGGCGTCACCGGAAGCCGGTCCAGCTCGGCGAACACGCCCGGGATCATGTACCCGGGCAACGCCGCCGCGAGGTGCTCGCGCAGTCCCTCGACGGTGACCCGGCGGCCGGGCGCGGACACGAAGTAGGCGACCAGGTCCTGCACCCCGACCTCGTCGGCGCGGACGACCACGGCCACGTGGGTGAGGTCGGGGTGCTGGGCCAGCACCGACTCGATCTCGCCCAGCTCGATCCGGTGACCGCGGACCTTGACCTGCCCGTCGGCCCGGCCGGCGAATTCCAGCTGGCCGTCGGCGGTCCACCGCACCAGGTCGCCGCTGCGCTGCATCCGGCTGCCCGGCGGCCCGTACGGATCGGCCACGAACCGCAGGGACGTCAGTGCGGGACGGTTCAGGTACCCACGGGCGATGCCGGGGCCGGTGACGTAGAGCTCCCCGACGACGCCCGGCGGCACCGGCTGGAGGTTGCGGTCCAGGACGTACACGACGGAGTTCGCGATGGGCCGCCCGATCGGCGGCGCCTTGCCCTCCACCACCGGCTCGCTGAGGCTGGTGCAGACGGTGTACTCGCTCGGCCCGTACGCGTTGATCATCCGGCGGCCCGCCGACCACCGGCGGACCAGGTCCGGGGTGCACGTCTCGCCCGCGGCGACCACGGTCGTCGACGGCGGCAGGCCGCCGTCGGGGATCACAGCCAGCGCCGAGGGCACCAGCGTCAGGTGGGTGATGTCCTGCTCGGTGGCCAGTTTCGTCAGCGGTTCGCCCGGCATCAGCCGGTCCGCCGGGGCCAGCACGAGCGTCGCGCCGTGCAGCAGGCCCATGCAGATCTCCCAGAACGCCGCGTCGAAGCTCGGCGAGGCGAACTGCAGCACCCGGCTGCCCGGGCCGACGCCGAGCGATTCCGCCTGCGCGACGACCATGCTCGCCACGCCGGTGTGCGACACGGCAACGCCCTTGGGGCGCCCGGTCGAGCCGGACGTGTAGATCACGTACGCCAGGTTCCGCAGGTCCGGGGCCGGGATCCGGGGCACGTCGTCGAGCCGCACCGCGGCCAGCTCCTCGGCGATCCCCGGGTCGTCGAGCACGATGGTGGTGCGGTCGCCGGGAACCACGGCGGCGAGCCCGGTCGTGGTCACCACGACCGTCGGTGCCGCGTCGTCGAGCATGTAGGCGATCCGGTCCGCCGGGTAGTCGCCGTCGACGGACACGTACGCCCCGCCTGCCTTGAGCACGGCCAGCAGCGCGACGACCAGTTCGGGCGCGCGCGGCAGCACCAGCGCCACGAGGTGTTCCGGACCCACGCCGCGCGCCGCCAGCAACCGGGCGAGCCGCCCGGCCCGCTCGTCGAGCTCGGCGTAGGTGATGGTTTCACCCTCGTAGGCGACGGCGATCGCGGACGGCGCTCGGGCGACGCGGCCGGCGAAGAGGGCGGCGACGTCGGCGGACGGCACCGGCGTCCCGGTGTCGTTCCAGCCGCGCAGCACCTGGTGGCGCTGCGCGGGTCCGATCAGGTCGAGCAGGCCGATCCGCTCGTCGGGCTCCGCGTTCGCCAGCCCGGTGAGCAGCCGCGCGAGCCGCTCGCGGTGTGCGGTGAGGTCGGCCGCCGAGTACAGCTCCGAGTTCGCCTCGAAGATCAGCTCGAGCCCGCCGTCCGGCAGGTCCCGCGCAGTCACCTTGAGGTCGTCGACCGGGCCGGTGGAGATGAAGTGCCGGTTGGCGGGCAGGCCGGCGAAGTCGCCCTCTTCGAACGGGACGATGTTGACCACCGGGCCGTACGAGGCAGGCCAGTCGGCGGGCAGCCGGAGGTCGCGGCGCAGCTGCTCGTGGGGATAGCGCTGGTGGCTCAGCGAACGCTTGGTCTCGTCGGTGGCCAGCCGCACCAGCTCGGCCACGCGGACGTCGGCGGGGACGTCGATGCGCAGCGGCACGACGTTGACGGCCATCGACGGGGTGCGCCGCGCGGTGGGTGTCGAGCGGCCGGTCACCGGCAGGCTGAGGATCACATCGGCCCGGCCGGTGACCCGGCTGACGTAGGCCGCGAGCCCGGCCACGATCACCCGCGACCACCGGGTGCCCGCCGCCTCGGCGAGCCCGCACAACCGGCCGAACACCTCGGGCGGCAGGACTTCCCGGTCGCGCAGCGTCGTGCGCGACGCGGGCGCCGAGCGGCCCGCGAGCATGACCGGCTCCGGCCGGTCGCCGAACCGGTCGAGCCAGAACCGCTGGTCCTGGCCGAACTCGGCGGACTCGCGGTAGGACCGGTCCTCGTCGAGCAGCGGCCGCAGCGGCGGGAGCGGCGCTCCCGCCGGGGCCGCGCCGGTGCGTTCGGCGTACAGCTCGGCGAGCCGCTTGCCGACCAGCCAGATGCCGACCGCGTCGAGCACGATGTGGTGGCAGCGCTGGTACCAGAAGTACCGGTCCGGCGCGGCGCGGAACAAGGCGAACCCGAACAGCGTCTCCTGGTCGAGCCCCACCGCGCTGTCGACTTCGGCGCGCATCCACTCCTCGGCCGCGGCACGGGGATCCGGCCGGTCGCTGACGTCGATCACCGGCAGCGGCCAGGACTCCTGGCGGACCAGATGCTGCTCGGGCTCGCCGCTCTCGGCGGTGAACCGGACCTGCAGGGCGTCGGTCTCCGCCACGGCCTGGCGCAGCGCAGCGCAGAACGCCGCCTCGTCGACCTCGCCGTCGATCTGGAGGTAGCCCGCGAAGTTGTACACCGGGTTGCCGGGGTCCAGCTGCTGGCCGAACCAGGAACCCAGCTGCGCGGACGAGAGCGGCAGGCGATTTTCCACAACGTCAGTCATGAGCAGGCAGTTCCTCGCTGATCCGTGGTCGACCGGGGCCGGAAAACACCGATTGGCTCAGTCGAGGACACTAGGAGCGCGCTGCCGCGTGTTCCGCGCACTGACAGCAAACTGCCACGGGGCGGGTCACGCTTCCGCGAGGTACCGGCACATCCTGTCAGGCTCCGGGACACCTCGGGGCCGGTGGCCCGTACGTCTACATTGGACAGACAAAAGCGGCTGCCGGTCCGAAGACACGGCAGCCGCTCTTCCGGTACGCCCGGCTCGCTCGCTCAGACCAGCTGCACCGACAGGCGGAACACGCCGGAGCCCTTGCGCTGCACGCCCAGCTTGACGCCGCCGACCTCGCCGGTGCGGCGCACGTGCGTGCCACCGCACGGGATGGGCGGGTGGCCGTCGAGCTCCCAGATCCAGGTGCGGGGGCCGGATTCCTCGTCCCGGTACCGCCCGATGGGCAGGTCACGGGCCACGAGCTCGGCCAGCGCCGGGGTCAGGTCGTCCACCGCGGGCTTGCGGTCCGGATCGCTCCAGCTGACATCCAGCCGCGCCTTCTCCGGCCGGATCTCGCCGCCCCGGTCCTCGTGCCCGGCGCCGTAGACCGACTCGTAGGCGACCCACGACAGGTGCTGCGCGGTGTGCAGGCGCATCAAGCGGTACCGGCGGTCCCAGTCGATCGTCCCGTCGACGGTGTCGCCGGCCGCCAAGGCGCCTTCGCCCCGCCAGTCCACGACGTGCAGGACGCGGTCGCGCTCCGGGCTGTAATACGTGTCCGTGACCGGAAAGCCGCCCAGCAGGCCGGTGTCACCCGCCTGGCCGCCGGAGCGCGCGTAGAACGCTGTCTCGTCGAGTTCGACGAGATCGCCGTCGACCGCCACCACGGTCGCGGTGAACTCGGCGCGGTACGGGTCTTCGCGGTGCAGTTCTGTCGTCTTCAACGTCCTGACCAGGTGTCAGGTGACCGGCGCGGCGGGCGCGGTCACGATGGACAAAGCAGTTTCGGCCACGGCCTTGCGGTCGAGCTTACCGCTGGGCGTCCGCGGCAGCCCGGTCACCACGTCGAGCCGCGACGGCAGCATGTAGTCGGGCAGCTTGCCGCGCAAACGTTCCCAGACCGCGCCCGTCACGGTCATCGGGTCCGCGTCCGCGCGCAGCACCACGAACGCGTGCAGGTACTTCTCGGTGGCATCGGCGCCGACCACCGCCACGACCACTTCCGCCACCCCCGGCACCGAATCGATCAGCGTCTCGATCTCGCCGAGCTCGATCCGGAAGCCGCGGACCTTGACCTGGTGGTCCATCCGGCCGAGGAAGACCAGCGTGCCGCCGTCCACACGCCCCAGGTCACCCGTGCGGTAGGCGCGGCTCGCCGCCCCGCACGGATCCGGCACGTAGGCCTTCCGGGTGCGGTCCGGCAGGTTCAGGTAGCCGGGGCCGACCGCCGTCCCGGCGATCCACAGCTCGCCCGTCCGCCCGTCGGGCAGCACACCGCCCTCCGCGTCGCACACGTGGACGTGGGTGTTCGCGATCGGCGTCCCGATCGGGGCGAGCAGCGGCCAGGCCGACACGTCCGGCGGCAGGACGTAGCTGGTGGCGACGTGGGTTTCGGTCGTGCCCCACTGGTTGACCAGCCGGCAGCCGGGCAGCCTGGCGAACAGGGCCCGGATCTTGTCGCCGCACTGGACCTGTTCGCCCGCGGTGATGATCTCGCGCAGCGGGTGGCGCGCCGGGTCGGCCTCGTCGGTGAACAGGGCGAGCGACTGGATCATCACGAACGGCAGGAACAGCCGGTTGATCCGCTCGGTCTCGACCAGGTCCCACAGCAGCCCGGGGTCGAGCCGGTCGTCCTCGTCGCAGCACACCACCGTGCCGCCCGCGCCCAGCGCGCTGTATATCTCCTGGAACGTGATGTCGAAGGACGCGGGGGAGAACTGGAGCGTGCGCGCGCCCGGCGGGGCCGCACTGGCCGCGATCTGCCAGCCGACCAGGTTGGCGATGTTCTCGTGCTCGTAGCGGACGCCTTTCGGCCTGCCGGTCGAGCCGGAGGTGTAGACGAGGTAGGCGGGACCTCCGGGCGAGACCGCCGGCAGCGGGGCCACCGGGATCCGCCGCAGCCCGCCGCGCACGCCGTAGCTGAGCGAGCCTTCCTGGGCCAGCAGGGTCATCGTGCCGAGCCCGGCGATCCGCGCCGCGGTGCCGACCACGACCTCCACGGCCGCGTCCTGGCACATGTACGCCAGCCGGTCGGCCGGGTAGGCCACGTCCAGGGGAACGCACACGCACCCCGCGCGCATGATCCCGATGATCGCCACGACCAGCTCGATCGACCGGTCGAGGCACAGCCCCACCGGCGTGCCCGGTCCCGCACCCAGCGAAGCCAGTGTCCTGGCCACCTGCTCGGCCGCGGCCCAGACCTCGCCGTAGGTCACCGCCACGCCGTCGAAGGCGACCGCCTCGGCGGCCGGCTCGCGGCGGACCCACTCGGCCACCATGTCCATCACGGTCCCGTGGTCACGATCGCTTCGCGGTCCCCACATGACGCCGCACTCCTCCTTCACTTGTGCACGCCGCTGGGCAGTTCGGCGTGGAAGACGACGGCGGCCGGACGCTCGTTGCGCAGCAGCACTTCCCGCAGCCGGCGTTCGATGGCTCGCGTATCGGCCACCTCGTCCACGTACAGCTCGAGGTCGAACCGCACCCGGTCTCCGTCCGCGCGGTGCACCTTCGTGACCGCCTTCAGCACCCCGGGAAGGGACCCGGCGAACCGCCGGATCGACGGCAGCGCCACCTTCTGCCCGTCGACGACCAGGAAGTCGCGCAGCCTGCCCCGGAAGTACAGGTAGCCGTCCTCGTCGATGACGAACCGATCGCCGGTGGCCAGCACACCCGGTGACACGAGCGGGTCGGCGGCGTCGCCGTCGTTCCGGCCGACCTTGCGCCGCAGCACGGTGTCGGACGCCACCAGCAGCTCGCCGCAGCCGGTCCGGTCCGGGTTGCGCAGGAAGGCCCGCACGCCGGGCAGCGGCAGGCCGACCGAGGAGTGCCGTCCGGCCGGTTCGCGGTGCGCGGCCAGGGTCGAGACCCGTGGCCCCGCTTCGGTGAGCCCGTACGTCAGGTAGAGCTCGAGCCCGGGGTTTTCGGCCAGGACCCGTGCGACGAGCGCGGGTTCGAGCGCGTCACCGCCCACGGTGAGCACGCGCAGCGACGACGGCAGCGAAAGCTCCTGCCGGGCGAGCATCCGCACCAGCACCGGGGTCAGCGACGAAACCGTGATCCCGTGCGAGCGCACCGCAGCCCGGTAGGCGGGCGCGGTGAACGGAGGCCCGGACACCACCAGGCGGCAGCCGGTGGCGAACGCCGAAAGCGCCTGCGCCACCAGTGCGTACGAATAGTTCATCGGGAGGGTGACCAGGATCGTGTCGTCCGGCCGCTGGCCGATCGCCGCGGCGTGCCGCCTGCTGTTGCGCAGCAGTGCGTCCACCGTGTGCACGCAGGCGCTGAAGATCCCGGAGGTGCCGGACGTCGGGATCACCACCTCGCCGGGGGAGTAGTCCGCCGGCCTCGCCGACGGCAGCGCGACGGCATCGAGCCGGCCGACCCGGTACCGGCCGGAGCCGCCGAGCGGCCCGGCACGCAGGCTGGGCGCGACCACCGCGGCGGCCCCGAGCGCGACGGCGACCTCGCGGGTCCGCGCCGCCGTCGCCGAGGACGCCATCGGCACCGGAACCCCGCCCAGAAGTGACACCGCGAAGAACACCGAGAGCAGGTCGATGCCGTTCGGCAGAACGATCAGCACGGGTGCGCCCGGCGGCAGGGACAACGCGGCCAGGTCCTCGAGGACCTCCGGGAACGCGCTGGCACCCGGCTGCGGCGAGTCGGTGCGCACGCCGGTGGTGAGGAACTGCTCGACCTCCGCGGCACCGAACGGAACGGCGACGGCCGGTGTCGTGGTCATGCGCCGGGTCCCAGCACTTCGCACCGCGTCACGTGGCCCTCGGCGCCGGCGGTGTGCGAACACACCAGGACGTACCGGGCGCTCCCGTCGCGCAGCCACGCCCGGGCGACCGAGGCGACGGCGGGCGCCGCAGCCTCGGGGTCCATCGTGAAGACCAGGGTGGGGCCGCCGAACCCGAAGAGGATGCAGGGCAGGCTGCTCATCGCGCCGGGGTTGGCGCCGGCGAACCGCATCGGCGACACCCGGCCGTCCGGCACGCCGCGCCCGATCGCGCTGATGGTGTGCACCGTGCAGTGCCGGCTCACGCAGATGACACCGACCTCGGACGCGGCCGCGGTGAGCTCGGCCCGCATGCCCTCGATCGCGTCTTCCACCGCGGCGGCGACCAGCCACGCGGCCGGGTCGGCGAACATCGACCGCTTGCTGCCGCGGACGTCCGACAACGTCTTCGCGGTGGCCGATCCCTTGGCCAGCAGCGCCATGTCACCGGTTCCCTTCGAGTGCGAGACACGTGTTGAACCCGCCGAACCCGAGCGTCACGCTGAGCCCCACCCCGCCGCGCACCGGAGCCGGCCCGCCGACCGGGAACGGCCAGCCCGGCCGCGGCTTCGCGAGGCCGAGCACGGGGGGAACGACGTTGTCCCGCAACGCGAGCAGCACGGTGATCGCCTCGATCGCGCCGGTTGCGCCCAGGCTGTGCCCGAACGCGCCCTTGGTGGCGAACAGCGTCGGCGGGCCGGCCGCGCCGTCGAACAGCCGGGAGTACCCGGTCAGCTCGGTCGTGTCGTTGACCGGTGTGCCGGACCCGTGCGCGTTGATCACACCGACGTCGGCGAGGGTGCGGCCGGACCGGGCGAGGGCGCGGCGGACCGCTCTTGCCACCGATTCCCCGCTGGGGTCCGGGGCGGTGGCGCCCTGTGCGTCGTTCGACGAGCCCACCCCGATCACCTTCCCGTGCGGCCGGGCACCGCGCGCCCGCGCGGACCGGCCCGACTCGAGCACGAGGACCGCGGACCCTTCCCCGAGCAGCGTCCCGTCGTGGCTTTCGTCGAACGCCCGCAGCGACGTGGGCGACATCGTGCCCATCGCCGAGTGGGCGAGCCGCTTGGCCGGCGTCAGCACGTCGGTGCCGCCGCAGACGCAGATGTCCGCGACGCCGTCGCGGATCAGTTCGGTGGCGACCAGGATCGCGTCCGCGCCTGCCGAGCAGGCGGTGCTGATCGAAAGCGGCGCGCGGACCATGCCGATCCCGGTGGTCACCTCGGTGCACCACCGGGACAGCGACGACGGTGCCGGAGTGTCCAAATGCGACCCGTAGCTGGTACCCAGCACCGCCTGTACGCGAGGGTCCGAGGCCTCGACGCCCGCGTCGCCGAGGGCCCGCAGCACAGTCCGCTCGGTGAGCACCCGCTGGCGCCGGTCCGGTCCGTCGGTCAGCGGCGGGTCGCCGACCGCGGCCGCGGCCGTGTTCCGCAGCGGGAACCCGCTCGCCACCGGCCGGATGCCGGTCTCGCCCGCCAGCAGCGCGGACCACACGGCGTCCACGCCGGTGCCCAGAGCGGTCGTCCACGCCATGCCCGTCACCACGATGTCCCTGTCCGCCACGGCGGTCACCAGAACTGTTCGCCGAGTTGTTCCACGTTCAGGCGCACGAGGGTCAGCTGGCAGGCGGCCACCGGCGCCGGGCCGACCGTGGCCCGGCAGGTGTAGGAGAAGGTGTTGCCGCTGGTCTCCTCGTCGAACCGGGTGGAGATCACCACCTGGTCGCCGGGCACCACGATCTTGGTGAACCGCGCCTTCAGCGAGCCGACGAGGGTGATCTCGTCGTCGGCGAGCAGGGTGGTGCTCACCTGGAGCAGGATGATCGCCGACTGGGCCATCGCCTGGGTGAGGTGGCTGGCCGGGAAGATGGCCCGCTCGGGGAAGTGGCCCGCGACGCTGTCCATGTTGCCGGACACCGAGAGCATGCTCGTCAGCGAGACCCCCGGCTCGTGGTCGAGCACGCGGTCGAGGTAGATCATCGGGTGGCGATGCCGCAGCCAGGTCTTCAGCTCGCTGAATCCCATGGCCTTGACCGTCGTGGCTGTCGTGCTCACACGAACTCCTTCAGCACCTCGGTGACCCGGCCGGGCAGGACCGACGGCGTTCCCGTCGTCCGGCCGACGGCTCCGAAAACCAGTGTTCCGGTGACCAGCGTGGTCTCCGCGAGTGTGACCTCGCCCGCCACCCGGAGGGAGGCCGCGCCCAGGTGGGCCAGGCCGACCGTGACCCCGAGCCGGTCGAGGAACCGGGCTGGGTGCCGGTAGGTCAGCTTCGCCTCGGCGACCACCAGGTCGAGCCCGTCCGCGGCGAGCGCGTCGAGGCCGATGCCGAGGCGCTCCAGTCCTTCCAGCGCCGCAGTCTCGAGCAGCGAGGGGTACCGGGCGAAGTGCATGACACCGGAGGCGTCGGTGTCGACGTGCTCCACCCGGCGGGTGAGCGTGCCCAGCGTCGCCGTCACAGGCTGGCCTTCCGGAACGCCGTCGACCCCTCGCGCAGTCGCTCGACCACGGTCACCACGTCGTCTTCGGTGGCGATCAGCGGCGGCGCGACGCGCATGGTCGGGTACACGTAGGACAGTCCGCGCGACCGCTGGCCGGCCCCGGACATGTACTCGACGTAGACGCCCGCGCGCACCAGGCATTCCCGCAGCCGGCCCAGGTGCCACGACGCCTCCTCGGTCAGCTCGACGCCGTGCAGGTAGCCGGCGCCGTCGGAGCGCCGGTAGAGGTCCGGGAACTGCGCGACGAGCTCGTCGGCCAGCAGCCCCGACAGCGTCCGGCCGACCGCCGCGGACCGCTCCAGCAGCCGCTCGGAGGTGATGTACCGCAGGCCGTCGCGGATCACCGCACAGGTCAGCGGACGCAGGTCGGAGGTCGCTACCGCGCCCGAGGCGCGCACGGTCAGGTCCCGCAGCGCGATGACCATCGACGTCGACAGGACTCCCATGCCGAGGCTCTTGCCGAGCACGGTGATGTCGGTGGGGATCGGGCCGTCGGCGTCGGTCATCGCGAAGAAGCGGCCGGTCTTGGCGAACGTCAGCACCTCGTCGGCGACGAGCAGGGCGCCGGAGTGCCGGCACAGCGTGGAAATCTCCCGCAGATACCCCTCGGGCGGCACCAGCACACCCGCGTCACCCTGCACGGGCTCCACGACGACGGCCAGCAGGCGCTCACCCTCGGTCTCGAAGAACTCCCGGAGCGCCGTGGCGTCGCCGAACGGGATGTGCTCGACGCGGATCCCGTACGGTTCCCCGGACGCCGGTGCCGGCAGCCCGACGCGGTAGTGCCGTTTGTTGAGCAGCGGCAGCAGGCCACCGGACCAGCCGTGCCAGGCGCCCTCGAACGCCAGCACGGTGTCCCGCTGCGCCTTTCCTTCGCGGGGCGCCAGTTTCCGTCCGTCGAACCGGGATTCCAGCACCAGCCGCATGGCCAGCTCCACGCCCTCCGAGCCGGAGTTCCGGCCGCTGACGTGGTACTGCTCCGCCGGGAAGCGGTCGGCCCACAGCCCGCCTTCGCCGAACAGCTCCCACAGCAGGTGCGCGCGCTCGGCCGAGCCGGTTTCGTCGGTGGCGTAGCCGACCTCGTCGACCGCGCGGTCCAGCGCGGCCTTGACGACCTCGTGGGCCGCGCCGAGACACGCGCTGCCGTACCCGCCGCTCGCGTCGATGACGTCGAACCCGCGGCCCGCGGCCGGACCGGCCAGCTCGACGAAGCGCTGGACGAGCCCGCTCGACCCCAGTGCCGCGAACGGCAGCGCATGGCCACCGTAGTGGTCGAGCCGGACCCGGCGCTCGAACCGGAGGACGTCGAGGTCCGCCTCGGGCACCCGGTCGTCGAGGCCGTCGCCCTGCCCGGTGTTCGCGGTCAGCTGCTGGTGGATCAGCTCGGTCACCGCACGGATGCTGGTGAAGTTCTCCGGGTTGAACTCCTCGTCGGAAATCCGCACACCGAAGACGTTCTCGCACTGCACCCGCAGCTCGACGAAGCCCAGCGAGTCGAGCCCGAAGGCGTCGCGCAGGCTCTGGTCCAGTCCCATCTCGTCGGCGCCGACCTCGACGAAAAGGTCGGTCACCAGCATCTTCTTGATGGCGGCGGCGATCTCGTCCGCGTTCGTCATCGTGCTCCCTGTCGTCGGGCGGTCGGGTTCAGGCCGGGCGGACGGTGACGGGCAGCCGCTTCACGCCGAAGATGTCCGGGCTCTGGTGGTAGGTCGGGGCGGCGCCGTCGGCGAGCCGGATGTCGCGGTAGCGGCGCAGCAGCGCGGTCAGCACGATCCGCGCCTCCATCCGGGCCAGCGGGGCGCCGATGCAGAAGTGCGGCCCGTGCGAGAAGGTCAGGTGGGCGTTGGCCGGGCGGTCGATGTCGAACCGGCCGGCCCCGGCGAACCGGTCCTCGTCCCGGTTCGCCGAGATCACCCACGGGACCACGATCGTGCCGGCGGGCACCTCGACGCCGCCGAGAGTCACCGGCGCCTTCGTCAGCCGGTACAGGAACACGACCGGCGGCCGGTAACGGAGCACTTCCTCGACGAGGGCGGGAATGCGGCCGTGGTCGGCGCGGACCGCCGCCATCGCCTCGGGGTGTTCATCGAGGCACAGCATCGTGTTGCCCAGCAGCAGAGTCGTGGTGAGGTGCCCGGCCAGCAGGAGGAACGCGACGAAGCTGACGATCTCCGCGTCGGTCAGCCGCTGACCGTCTACTTCGGACTCGACGAGCTTGCCGACGAGGTCGCCGGTCGGCCGGGTCCGCCGCTGCGCGATGCTGTCTAGCAGGTAGGCGTTCATCTCCCGCAGGTGCCGTCCGGTCTCCTCGGGTACGGTGCCGTCGCCCATCGTGCCGACCGCGGCGTCCCTGCTGTCGGAGAGCAGTGATTCGGCCCAGCCGCGGAACATGGCCCGGTCGTCCCCGGGGATGCCGAGCAGCTCGGCGATCACGATCACCGGCAGCGGGTAGGTCAGTTCGGCGACGAGGTCGATCTCCTCGCGTCCGGCCACGGCGTCGAGCAGGCTCTCGGTCACCGCTTCGATCCGCGGCTCGAGCGCGGCCGTCATCCGCGGCGTGAACGCGCCGGACACCAGGCCGCGCAGCTGGCGGTGCCGCGGCGGGTCCAGCATGGTCAGCGCGGCCTCGGTGAAGCTCGGCACGTCCGGGTCACCCGGCGGGGCCAGCGAGGCGAAGTCCGAGGAAAACGTCGCCGGATCCGAGAGGATGCTCATGGCGTCGGCGTACCGGAACACGTGGACCGCCCCGGTCGCCGGATCCTTGATCACCGGTGCCGTCCGGCGCATCCGCTCGCACCAGGCCAAAGTCATCGTGCCAGAGCCCACCGGTCCGGGTGGCTGGAACTCAGTGGTCTGGGTCATGGACATCCGCTCCAAGCGTCGTGAGTGTGCCGCCATCGTGCTGGGCGCGGACGCGAATCGCGGTGCCGTGACAGGAAGTTGACCGCGCGGCGGACCGGGGAAACAGCTAGCTGTCAGGCCGGGTTTGGCCGGTGCGGTGAACGACTGCTCGAACGGCTTCGCCCGCCCCACCCGCAGCGGGTGGGGCGGGCGATGCTCCGGTTTCTTACGCTTCGCCGTTCGCCTCGGCGAAGACCTTCAAGGCGACGTCCGGCTCGTGGGCGGCCACGATCCGGGTAGCCGGACGGCCGAGGGCTTCGATGGCGTGCTCGCGGCAGACCGGCGTGGCCTGGCTTTCGGTGTCCGTGCGCCACACCTCGACGATCGGCCGCTCCCCGCAGCCGTCCGCGGTGCACGTGCGGTTCTCGTGGCTCACCAGTGCCGAATGGCTGGTGGTGGCGGCGTACGCGTCCGCGACCAGCGCGGCCAGCAGCCCGCCTGCCCGCTCCGCCGTGGTCTCCACCGAGATCGCGTGGGCGTCGATCAGGAACATGTCGAACGCGTCGATCCGCTCCACCGCCGGCGCCCGCTCGATCTCCTCGAGCCGTTCGCGCAGTGCTGCCAGCCGGGGCGATTCCCCGTTCCGGCCCGCCTCGGCCAGCACCGCGCGGACGCAGTCGGCGAACTGGCTTCCCCGCCGGTCCCACCAGGCGAGCTTGCGCTGGCGTTCGTCGCTCAGCCCGGCCAGCCCCGGCCACTTGCGCCGGGCGCCCTGGCGGGTCATCCCGGCCGCGTGGCCGATCGCGGGGTAGTCGGCGCCACGCTGGGCGGCCGACAGCGCCGCGGACGCGGCCAGCTGCTCGGCGCTGTCGCGGATCGCCAGCAGTGAGGTCAGCGCCGTCAGCCACATCTGGCGCAGGTCCGCGTCCGGCAGGTCGGAGTGCGGACCGTCCTCCGGCCCGAGTTCCAGCACCTCCCGCACCACGGTCCACGCCAGCTGCTCGACCGCGGCGGTCAGAGCGGCGCGTTGGACGTCGGACATCGCCCGCACGGACACCTCCTTGACAACAAGTGTTTACGCTACCACTATGACCATCGACAACATTTGTTGTCAACTGGGCGATGAGTGGGGTGGAAGCATGAGGCTGTTGGTCATCGGCGGCACGTCGTTCGTCGGGCGCACGATCGTGGGCGACGCCCTCGGCCGGGGACACCGGGTCACGACCTTCAACCGCGGGCTGACCGGCAAGGACGTGGAGGGCGTCGAAGCGCTGCGCGGCGACCGTTCCACCGACGACGGCGTCCGGGAGCTCGCCGGGCGGTCCTTCGACGCGGTCGTCGATCCGGGCGGTGTGGTGCCGATCCACGTGGCGCGCACCGCGCAGGCGCTGGCCGGCTCGGCCCCGTTCTACGCGTTCGTCTCGACCACGGGTGTCTACCAGAAGTGGGACACCGCGCCGGTGGACGAGTCGACCGCGACGTGGCCGGCCGATCCGGACCAGGATGGCGACCCGGGCGACTTCCAGAACCTGCGGGTCCACAAGCGCGGGTGCGAACTGGCGATCGAGCGGTCCTACGGACCGGGCGCCTCGCTGATCGCCCGCGCCGGATCGATCGTCGGGCCGCACGACAACCTCGGCCAGTTGCCGTGGTGGCTGACGAGGGTCGCCGCGGGCGGCAGGCTGATCGCGCCCGGCGACCCGGGCCGTGGACTCCAGCTGATCGACGTGCGCGACCTTTCGGCGTTCGTCCTGGACCAGGTGGAGGCGCAGGCAGGCGGGACGTACAACGCCGTCCCGGCCGGGACGAACACCACGATGGGCGGGCTCGTCGACGAGTGCCTGCGGGTCACCGGTTCGGCGGCCGGTCCGGTGTGGATGGACGAGGGTTTCCTGCTCGGCCAAGGGGTGATGCCGTGGGCTCACCTGCCGCTGTGGATCCCGGACGCACCGGAGACGGCCGGTTTCTGGGCCGTGTCCGGCGCCGCCGCGAAGGCGGCGGGCCTGCGCACCCGCCCGTTCGGCGAGACCGTCGCCGACACCTGGGAGTGGCTGCGCTCGGGCGGTTCGGTCCAGGCCGCACCCGGCACGCCGCCGTTCGGGCTCGCGCCGGAGCAGGAGAAGCAGGTACTGGCCGCGTGGGACGCCCAGGCAGGCTGAATCCGGCGGAGGACGGCCGCCGGCCGCCGTGGAACACCAGCGGCGGGGCGGCGGCCGTCTGCGGGCGGTGGATCCGCATCGGGGCGATCGTCAGGGCCGGTTCCCCACCGACGCCCGACGGCCGGGAACTACCCCGCGGTGAGGCGAAGGGCCGCCGCGGTACGCACTTCGTCGTGCTCGATGGGGGAATCCCGCAGCCGGATGAGCTGTCGGCGGACTTCGCCGGTGAGCGGGGAATGCTGTGCGGCCAGCAGCCGGACGTCGCTCTCGCAGTCCCGGAGCGCCTCGGGCAGATCCTGCCGCGTGGTGCCGGGATCCAGTGTCAGCAACGCTTTCACGTAGGCGGCCCGTTCGTAGGAGTGCGGGCTCCGGTGCCAGAGCGAACGAAGCCTCGGCACGACCTCGGTGACACCGAGGCGCGCGAACCCACGGGCCAGGGCGTCGTAGCCGCACCAGTCGTCCTTGTCACCGTCGAGCCGTTCGAGGGCGGTCAGCAGCGCGGGGACGTCGGCAGCCTCTGCGTGTTCGGCGAGGGTCTCCACGGCCCGCCACCACAGCGGGTGGGCAGGGTCGCCGGCCCAGAGCCGGGCCTGTCGCGTGATCCGCGGTCCCAGCTTCTCGAGCGCGGGGAACAACCCGGTTCGCCGTACGTCCGTGCGGGCGGCCACGGTGTCGGCGACGTCGAGCAACCGCGGTTCCGGATCCCGGTGCCGGGCGAATTCGTGCAGCACCGCCGAGAGCGTCTCGGATGCGGCGCCCGGGTCCGTGAGCAGGCCGAGCAAGGCGGCGGCCGGAGTGTCGTGGTGGGCCACGCTCGGGCATTGCCAGGCGGTGGCCGGCTGGGCGGCCTGGCGCAGCACGTCGATCCGGCGGTCACGTCCGGCCCAGCTCAGCCAGGGTTCTTCGAGGGGGAAGATGTCCTCGGGTGCGGCGTCGGCCACCCGGCCGGCGACGATCGGGGCGAGGTCGTCCCACCAGGCGCGGGGCCAGGTGCCGGCGATGGTCGACAGGACGTCGGCCCAGCGTTCGCCGTCGCGCACGTACTGGCGCAGCGCGTCGGTCGCGGCGGGAACGTGGGCCCGGGCGAGGGTGGCCAGGACGTCGACGCCCTGGCCGAACCTGTTCCCGTCGTACCCGGTGGTCCGCCCGGCGTGCCGGATCTGCTCGACGATGGGGGCGAGGGGCAGTTCGAGGTCGAGGATCAGCCGGGCGAGGTAGACCGTCCGTTCGTCGACCTGCCGGTCCCACCGGTAGTCGCGGTGCACGCAGTCCAGCACCGGTTCCGGCGCGGGCTGGTGGGTGGCGACCCAGGCCGCGGCCACGCCGTGGCCGCGCTGGAGTGCTCCGTGCACCGTCCTGGCCGGCGCGTAGCACCAGCTGTCATCCTCGGTCATCCCCGCCAGTGTGAGTCGGCACGCATCCCTTCCGCCAGCGAATTCCGGTGCGACCGTGCCCGCTCGGCCACGGGTCCCGGGCCCCTGGACGGCGGTGAGATCAGGCTCTTCGACGGGATCCGGTCCCCCTTTCGTGTTGGACCCACCGCCCGGCTTGCCGAACCAATCCCGGATCGGTCATTTGTCCTTTGTATACCGCGATGACCACGGTGTTGCCGGGGATTTCGGTGTCCGGACCAATAGTGTGCGGAGAACCCTCTCCGGCAATTCCGGGAATTCGCGGCCGCCGGCCGGGGTGAAAGCGGTTTTCGTAGCCGTCGCGGGCCGGGTTGCGTGGCGGGGCAACAAGAAGCGACCGGATCAGGTCAACGAGTACCCAGATCGCGGTTCGGCTGCTATGCTCGGGAATCAGGCGCCGCGAACCGGGGGACCGGGCGGCGCCCGGGGGTTCACTGGTTTGCTGTCAATTCGCCCGTGCGAGTGGCGAATGATTCGGCATGTCCGGTAATTCGTCTGGGCCAAGTGCGACGCGAGAACAATCCGCCGTGCCTGATCGGGTGGCACCAACGGGGGAGTGATCCATGCTTCGGGTGGCTTTTGTCAACATGCCCTTCGCCGACTGGAACCGGCCTTCCTTCGCGCTCAGCCAGCTGGCCGCGCTGCTCGGCCGGGATTTCGGCGGCCGGGTCGAAGCGGAGGTCTGCTACCTGAACCAGGACGTCGCCGAACACTTCGGCGCGAAGACCTACGAGTCGATCTCCGTCACGCACGACCACGTCGACACCGGGCTCGGGGACTGGCTGTTCCGGCAGATCGCCTTCCCGGACGCCCCGGACAACACCGACGAGTACTTCCACCGCTTCTACCGCGGCGAGCACTGGGCGGAGTTCCGGCAGCGCATCCTCGCCCTGCGGGCGAGCCTGCCCGCCCTCTGCGAGCGGCTGATCGACCAGTACCGCCTCGCCGAAGCGGACCTGGTCGGGTTCAGTTCCATGTTCGCCCAGCACGTGCCGAGCATCGCGCTCGCCAGGCTGCTCAAACGGCGGCGGCCCGAGGTGCTGATCGCCTTCGGCGGAGCCAACTGCGAAGCGCCGATGGGTGCGGTGATCGCCGAACACGTCGACGCCGTCGACTACGTGTTCTCCGGGCCCGCGCTCGACACGTTCCCCGCCTTCCTGGACCACGTCCTCGACGGCGCTCCCGAACGGGCCGACGCGATCCCCGGTGTGGTGACGCACCGCAACTGCCACGACGCCCACTTCCGCGGGGCGATCGGCAGCGACCACGACATCGACGACCTGCTGCTGCCGGAGTACGGGAGCTTCCTCGCCGCGCTCGAGGCGCACGCCGGACTGCGGGAGACCGGGACGAGCAAACCCATGCTGTTCTTCGAAACCTCCCGCGGCTGCTGGTGGGGCCAGCGCTCGCACTGCACCTTCTGCGGGCTGAACGGCCAGAGCATGGTCTACCGCAACATGGACCCGAAGCTGGCGATCGAGCAGTTCAACTGGCTCTTCGGGTTCGCGCCGGAGTACACCTCGTTGTTCTGCACGGACAACGTGATGCCCCGCAGCTATCCGAAGGAGGTCTTCCCGCACCTCGAACCACCCGAGGGCGGTTCGATCTACTACGAGGTGAAGCTGCCCTTGAGCCGTCAGGACCTCGGGCGGATGTCGGCCGCGGGGGTCACCGTCGTGCAGCCGGGCATCGAGGCGCTGGCGACTTCCACGCTGAAGCTGATGGCCAAGGGGACCACGGCCTTCCACAACCTCCAGTTCCTGAAGAACTGCGACGAGTTCAGCATCGACCCGGACTGGAACCTGCTCATCGGCTTTCCCCGCGAAGAGGAGGCCGTCTACGAGCGGTACACCCACGACCTGCCCCTGCTGACGCACCTGCCGCCGCCGGTGGGGGTCTTCATGGTGCGGTTCGACCGATTCAGCCCGTACTTCAAGCGGCGCGCGGAGTTCGGGCTCGATCTGCACCCGATGGACTTCTACGGCCTGACTTACCCCTTCGGCGCCGACGCGCTGGCCGAACTCGCCTACTTCTTCGCCGACCACAACCTCGGGCCGTACATGCAGAACGCGCTGACCTGGCACGAGCGGCTGCGCGAGCTGGTCGCGGCCTGGCGCGCGGCCTGGGCGGGAGACGGCCCGCACCCGGAGCTGCGCCTGGTCACCGCGGGGCCCGGTGGGCCGGTCGTGCGCGATTCGCGATCGGGCGTCCCGGTCGAGCACCCGGTGGACGAGCTGGACGCCGAGCTGCTGCGGCGGCTGGCTTCCCCGGCGCGCCCCGACCAGGTCACCCTCGGCCGGCCGGACGGGGAAGCCGACGTCGCCGTCCGGATCGCCCGGCTGCAGTCGCTGGGGCTGTTGTTCGAGGAGAACGGGCGGTTGCTCAGCCTGGTGCTGACCGAAGGCGGTGATCAGGCCGAGCCGGAGTCGCCCGCCGCCGAGCCGGGGGCCCGGCGCCTGCTGCCGGTGCTCACCGGCGGTCGGGAGGACCTCCGATGACGGCCCCGGCACTGCCGCTGGTCGTCGAAGGCGGCGGGGAGATCGTGGACCGGGTCCGCGCCGGGCGTGCGGAACTGCGTGAGGCACTCGTGGTGCACGGGGCGGTGCTGCTGCGCGGGTTCCGGGTGGGCGGCGTCGAAGGCTTCGAGGCCGTCGTGCGCGAGCTGTCCGGCCCCGCGCTCGCCTACTCCGAGCGGTCGTCCCCGCGCACGGTGATCAAGGGCCACGTGTACACCTCGACCGACTACCCGGCGGACCAGGAAATCTTCCTGCACAACGAGAACTCCTATCAGGCCGGGTGGCCGCGGGTGCTGTACTTCCACTGCGTCGAGCCGCCGCACACGCAGGGGGCGACGCCGCTGGCCGACACGCGCCGGGTCCTCGAGGCGATCGATCCGGACGTGCGCGAGGAGTTCACCCGGCGCCGCTGGATGGTGGTGCGCAACTACAGCGACGAGGTCGGCCTGTCCTGGCGTGCGGCGTTCGGCACTGGCAGCCGGGACGAGGTTTCGCGCTACTGCGCCGAAAACGGCATCCGGGCCTGCTGGCGCGACGACGGCCACCTGCGCACCGAGGCGGTCCGTGACGCGGTGCACCGCCACCCCGTCACCGGGGCCTCCGTGTGGTTCAACCACGCGACCGTCTTCCACGTCACGACCCTGCCCGAACCCGTCCGGCTCGGCCTGCTGGAGATGTACGGCGAGGACGGCCTGCCCGGCAACACCTACTACGGCGATGGCGCACCGATCCCGGACGCGGTGACCGAGCACCTGCGCGCGTGTTACCGGGCCGCCGCCGTCCGCTTCGACTACCGCCGCGACGACGTGCTGGTCGTCGACAACATGCTGGCCGCGCACGGTCGTGAGCCCTTCACCGGGCCGCGCCGGATCGCCGTCGCCATGGCCGAGCCCTCGCGGGAACCCGCGCGCCGATGAGCACTTCGCGCCTGCCTGTCCGCCCGTTGTGGCGCGACCGGAACTTCGCCGTGTTCTGGGCGGTCCAGACGACTTCCGCGCTCGGCGACGCCTTCGCGCTGGTCGCCCTGCCCCTGCTGGTGCTGCAGGCGACCGGGTCCGTTGCGCAGATGGGGCTGCTGACCGGCGTCGCCGGGGCCGGGGCGATCGTCACCGGGCTGTTCGCGGGGATGGTCGTCGACCGGACCGACCGGCGACGGCTGATGATCTGGTGCGACGTCGCCCGCGCGGTGCTCTACGGCGCCATCCCGGTGTGCTGGGCGATCGACCCGCAGGTGTGGCTGCTGTACGTGGTCATGGCGTTCGCGTCGGTGTTCAGCATGCTGTTCCAGGTCGGGTACGTCACCGCGGTGGCCAACCTGGTGGACCGCGACCGGATCGTGGAGGCGAACAGCCGGCTGCAGACCACCGACGCGGTCGCGCACGTGGCCGGGCCGGTCCTGGCCGGCGCGGTGGCCGCGTCCCTCGGCTCCACCGTGGCCATCGCCCTCGACGCGGTCAGCTTCGCCGTATCCGTGGCCGGTCTGGTGTCCATCCGGCTGCGGAGCAGGGCGGTGGACCCGGGCGAGGCGCCGGCCTGGCGTGACGTGCGGACGAGCTTCGTCACCGGGCTGAGGTTCCTGTGGGCCAGCCCGGTGCTGCGCGCGGTGACGATCCTGCTGACCGTCATCACCTTCCTGAGCCTGGGGCTGCTCGACGTGTTCATCTACCGCGTCCGCACCGAGCTCGGCCACGGCGAGAGCGCGGTCGGGTACCTGCTGGGCTTCGCCGGGGCGGGCACGATCCTCGGTGCCGCCTTGACGGCGCGCCTGCGTCGCCGGTGGGGGTTCGGGGCGTGCTGGCTGACTTCGTACGTGGTGTGCGGAATCGCCGTCGCCGTGCTGGGGGTGACGGGCGGCCTCGCGGTCGCCGACGGCGCCGCGCTGGCCTACGGCGCCGGCATGGCACTGGCGGGGATCTGTTCGATGTCCCTGCGGCAGCAGCTCACCCCCGACCACCTGCTCGGGCGGGTGACGGCCGCCTTCTGGACGTTGCACAGCGCTCTCGGGCCGATCGGCGCCGTCGTCCTGACCGCACTGGTCGCCCAGTTCGGCGCCCGCGGGCCGCTGCTGGCCGTCGGCGGGGTCTTCCTGGTGGTGGTGGTGTTCGGCCTGTTCAGCCCGATCCGCCAGCGCGATCCCCAGCCTGCCGAAGCACCGCCCGACCCGTCCGGGCCGCGGACGGCCACGTCCACCGATGTGCGCTGAGCACCGAGCCGGGGAGGACTCGTGACGCACCCGCACCACCCGCCCGCCGTCGCCCCGACGCTCGCCGGGCTCGTCGAAGCCCAGGTCCGCCGCGCCCCGGACGCCGTCGCCGTGGTCATGGGCGAGGACGCACTGACCTACGCGGAGCTGAACCGCCGCGCCAACCGGCTGGCCGGGCTGCTGATCGAGCGCGGGATCGGCCCGGAACAGCGGGTGGCCGTGCTGCTCCCGCGCGGGTTCGAACTGGTGGTGGCGTTGCTGGCGGTGCTCAAGAGCGGCGCGGCCTCCGTGCCCGTGGACCCGGAGTACCCGGCGGCCCGGATCGAGGCGATGCTCGCCGACGCCCGCCCGTCGCTCACCTTGACGACCGGTTCCGCTCCGGTGCCCGGCGCCGTGATCCGACTCGATCGGACGGACCAGCTGGACCCGATGGCCGCGGACCCGGCCCGGTTCGACGGCGCCGACCCGGCCGCGCGGGCGAGCGCGCTGTCGCCGGCCTACGTGATGTACACGTCGGGTTCCACCGGGCGGCCGAAGGGCGTCGTCGTCCCGCACGCGGCGGTGCTCAACCTGCTGCGGTGGAAGCAGGCGGAGTTCGGCTTCGGGCCGCGCGACCGGTTCCTGCAGAAGACGCCGATCAGCTTCGACGCGTCGGTGTGGGAGCTGTGGTCGCCCCTGCTGGCCGGTGGGACGCTGGTGCTCGCCGAGCCCGGAGCGCACCGCGACCCCGGCCGGATCACCGAACTCGTGCGCCGGCACGGGGTGACGCTGATCCAGTTCGTCCCGTCGATGCTCGACCTGTTCCTCTCGGTGCCCGACGTCTCCGCGTGCACCTCGCTGAGGCACGTCTTCGCCGGCGGCGAGGCGCTGTCCGCGCGCACGGCCGGCCGGTTCCGGGAAGTCTTCGCCGTGCCGCTGCACAACCTCTACGGGCCGACGGAAACCGCCGTCGACGTGTCCTTCTGGACGGTGACCGCGGACCCGGGCCCGGTCCCGATCGGCCGTCCCGTGTGGAACACCGGCCTGCACGTCCTCGACGCCGCGCTGAAGCCGGTGGCCCCGGGCGTCGACGGCGAGCTGTACGTGGCGGGCGTGCAGCTCGCCCGCGGGTACCTCGGCGATCCGGCCCGCACGGCGCAGCGGTTCGTCGCCAGCCCGTTCACCCCGGGCGAACGGCTCTACCGCACCGGCGACCTGGCGCGGCGGCGACCGGACGGCGCGATCGAGTTCCGGGGGCGGACCGACCAGCAGGTCAAGGTGCGCGGCTTCCGCGTCGAGCTCGGCGAGGTCGAAGCGGCGCTCGCCGCACAGCCGGGAGTCGCACGGGCCGCGGTCGTCGTCGGCGAGGACCCGCGGGGCGTCCGGTACCTGGCCGGGTACGTGATGGCCGCGGACGACGACGGGGTCGACCCGGCGGTGCTGCGCCGCGCCCTGCGCGCGTCCCTGCCGGAGTACCTGGTGCCGTCGGTGCTCGCGGTGGTTTCCGAGTTCCCGTTGACCCCCAGCGGAAAGCTCGACGCGCGGCGCCTGCTCGCCGGACCCGTGACCCGCGGCCGCACCGCGGCGCGCACGCCGGCGGAAGAGACACTCTGCGAGCTGTTCGCCGACGCGCTCGGGCTCGACGAGGTGGGCGCCGACGAAGACTTCTTCGCATTGGGCGGGCATTCGCTGTCGGCGACGCGGCTGCTTTGGCGGGTCAACGAGCGGTTCGGCGTCGAGCTGCCGCTCAGCGCGATCTTCGACGCGCCGTCGGCGATCCTCCTGGCGGACCGGGTGCCGGTGCTGCCCGGTCGGGCGGCGGCGCCCGCGCCGATCCCGGCGGGGACGGCGATGAGCGGCGTGCCGTCGTTCGCCCAGGAACGCCTGTGGCTGATCGACCAGCTGACCGGGGCGGGCGCGGTCTACAACCTGCACCTCGTCACGGAGATCGAAGGGCCGCTCGACGTCGACGCGCTCGGCCGGAGCATCTCCGCGTGCGTCACCCGGCACGAGACGCTCCGGACGTGCCTCGAGAGCACCGGCGGCGCACTGCGGCAGGTCGTGCACCCGGCCGAGCCGCTGCGGCTGGGCGTCACCGACCTGCGGACGACCTCGGCCGGCGCCCCGCGCGCCACCGTGGACCAGGCCGTCGCCGACCTCGTCGCCCGGCCGTTCGCGCTGGACGCCGGGCCCCTGCTCCGCGCGGACCTGCTCCGCACCGCCGAGGAGCGCCACGTCCTGGTGATCGTCGTCCACCACGTGGCCGCGGACGCGCAGGGGCTGGACATCCTCGCCGCCGAGCTGGCGGCGGGCTACCGCGCGGCACTCCGAGGTGACGAGCCGTCGTTGCCTCCGTTGCCCGTCCGGTACGCCGACTACGCCGCCTGGCAGCGCGAACGCCTTGCCCAAGGGACGTTCGATGCCGACTTGGCCTACTGGCGGGACCGGCTGGCCGGGCTGCCGGTGCTCGACCTGCCCACCGACCACCCCCGCCCACCGGCGCCCTCGCACCGCGGAGCGTGCCACCACCTCGACTTCGGCCCCGCGTTCGCCGGCCGCCTGCGGGACTTCGGACGGCAGGAGGGCGCGAGCCTGTTCATGGTGCTGCTGGCGGCGTTCCTGGTCGCCGTGGGCCGCCGGGCCGACCAGTCCGACGTCGTGATCGGAACCGCCGCGGCGAACCGCGGCCGTCCCGAAACCGAAGACTTGATCGGCTTCTTCGTCAACCTGCTCGCGATCCGGGTGGACCTCGCGTCACCGCTTTCCCTGCGCGACGCGGTCCGGCGGACGGTGGTGGCGTGCAAACAGGCCTACGACCACCAGGCCGCGCCGTTCGAACGGGTGGTCCAGGCCGTCGGCGGTGACCGCGATCCGAGCCGGCACCCGTTGTTCCAGGTCGTGTTCCAGCTGCTTGGCGGCCCGCACCCGGCGCCGGAGCTGCCGGGCCTGCGCACGCGGCCGCTGCCGGTGGACACGCCGACGGCGCCGTTCGACCTGCTGTTCACCGTCGTCGACGCCGGGACCGGCCTGTCCTGCGAAGTGCGGTACGCGAGCGACCTGTGGGGCGCGCGGACGGTCGAGCGGATGGCGGGGGAGTGGCACGCCGTGCTGGCCGCGATCCTGGACGACCCCGGCCGTGACCCCTGGGACGTGCCGCTGCTGTCCCCGGCGGACCGGGCGCTGCTGGATCGCGAGAACGCGGCCGCGGCGGCGGTCCGGCCCGCGGGCACGGTCGTGGACCTCGTCCGCCGCCGGGTTGCCGCGGCCGGCGACCGGATCGCCCTCGCCGATCCGCGAGGGCAGTGGACCTACCGCGAGCTGGACCGGCGCGCGGGCGCCCTCGCCGCCGCCCTGGTCGCCGCCGGGGTTCGCCCGGACGCCCCGGTGGGGCTGCTGTTCGAACGCTCCGCCGACCTCGTCATCGCGATGCTCGGGGTGCTCAAGGCGGGCGCGGCGTACCTGGTGCTGGACCCGGCCTACCCCGCCGAGCGGCTCGCGCTGATGGTGCGGACGGCGCGCCCGGCCGCGGTGGTGACCCGTGGCGCGCCGCCGCCCTGGGTGGCCGTGCCGTCGGTGCCGCTCGACGGCCCGGCCCCGGCCGGCCCGCGGCCCGACGGCGAAGCCGCCCGCCCGGACGGGCTGGCGGCCGTGGTGTTCACCTCGGGCTCGACCGGGCACCCCAAGGCCGTCGGCATCCCGCACCGCGGCATCGTCCGGCTGGTGGCCGATCCGGACTACGTCGGCATCGCCGCCGGTGACGTGGTGCTCCACCTCGGGGACCCCGCCTTCGACATCACCACCTTCGAAGTGTGGGGCGCGCTGGCCCACGGCGCCCGCGTCGAGGTCCTGCCCGGGGACCGGCCGCTCGGACCCGACGAGGTGCTCGCGGCCGTCCGCGACCACCGGCCCGCGGTCCTCTCGCTGACCGCCACCCTGTTCAACCAGGTCGTCGACGTCGACCCCGGCGGCTTCGCCGGGGTGCGCCACCTGTTCGTCGTCGGCGAGGTGATGGACCCCGGGCGCACCGCGACGGTGCTGCGGGCGGGCGGGCCGCGCTGGCTGCACAACGGCTACGGGCCCACGGAGAACACGACCTTCGCCACGTGCCACCGGATGGAGCGGCCGCCGGAGCCCGGCGCGGCCGTGCCGATCGGCCGCGCCATCGGCGGCACGACGCTGCACGTGCTCGACCGGCGGCTGCGCCGGGTGCCGCCCGGCGTCCCCGGCGAGCTCTACGTCGGCGGGCACGGCCTGGCGCGTGGCTACGCGGGCCGTCCGGGGGCGACCGCCCGCCGGTTCGTGGCCGACCCGTTCGGCCCGCCGGGGAGCCGGATGTACGCCACCGGGGACCGGGTGTGCCGGGCCGCGGACGGAACCCTGCGGTTCCTCGGCAGGCTCGACCGCCAGGTGAAGGTGCGCGGCCACCGGGTCGAGCCGGGCGAGATCGAAGCCGCCGTCCTGGCCACCGGCCGGGTGCGCGAATGCGCCGTGACCACAGTGGCTGCCGGCGGGGACCGGCGGCTGGTGGCGTACCTGGTGCTCGGCCGGGAGGAAGCGCCGACGGCGGCGCAGCTGCGCGAGGAGCTCGCCCGGCGCCTGCCGGCTTTCCTGGTGCCCAACCACTTCGTGCTGCTCGACCGGCTGCCCACCACCGCCAGCGGGAAGCTCGACACCGGCGCACTCCCGGGGCCGGCGGCGGGACTGCGCACCTTGGCCGAGGCGGCCGTGGCGCCGCGCACGCCGCACGAACGCGCGCTCTGGGACATCTGGGCCGACGCACTGGAGATCGACGGCTTCGGCGTGCACGACGACTTCTTCGCGCTGGGCGGGCACTCCCTGCTCGCCACGGTCGTCATGGCGAGGGTCCGCGAAGGTCTCGGCCCGGGGCTCCCGCTGCGGACGTTGTTCGACCACCCGACCATCGCCGGGCTTGCGCAGGTCGTCGGGACGCGGGCTGCCGCGCCGCGTGGATCGGACGACGAGCTGGACGTGCTGATTGCCGAACTGACCGGGCTCGCCGCGGACCCGGGCACCGCACACGGGGGTGAACCAGGGATATGACCGCCGAGCCGAAGAACGTCACCGACCGGGTCCGGGACCTGCCGCCGGAGCGCCGGGCGCTGCTGCGGCAGCGGATCTGGGAGAGCGGCCGGGCCACCGGCCTGCCCGGCACCGACGAGCGCGGGCAGGCGCCCGCGTCGTTCACCCAGCGCCGCATGGTCTTCCTGCACCGGCTCGCCCCGGAAAGCGCCGCCTACAACAGCGCCGTCGCCTACCGCCTCACCGGCGACCTGGACGTCGGCGCGCTGACCGGGGCGCTGAATGACGTGCTGGACCGCCACGAAGCCCTGCGCACGACGCTCACCGTGGACGAAGGCCGCGTCGTGCAGCACGTTTCGGCGCCCCGCCCGATCGAGCTGCCGGTCACCGATCTCTCGGCGCTGCCCGGCCCGGAGCGGGACGCGGCGTACGACCGGGCCGCCCGTGCGGACCAGACCCGCCCGTTCGACCTGGCCGCCGGCCCGTTGCTGCGGCCGCGGCTGCTGCGGTTCTCCGCGCGGGAAGCCGTGCTGCTGATCACCTTCCACCACGCCGTGGTCGACGGCTGGTCGCTGTCGGTCTTCGTCCGCGAACTGGGAGAGCACTACACCGCACGGCTCGGCGGCACCCCGCCCCGCGTGCCCGAGCTGACCGTGACCTACGCCGAGTACGCGCAATGGCAGCAGGACTGGGTCGCCACCGACGAGGCGCGCGGGCAACTCGACCACTGGCAGCGGGAGCTCGCCGACGCCCCGGACGAGCCGGCGCTGCCGGTGGACCGGCCCCGGCCGTCCGTGCCGACCCACCGGGGCGCGGTCCACGGGTTCACCGTCCCGCCGCCGGTGACCGGCCGCCTGGCCGAAGTCGCGCAGGGCGCGGACGCCACGCTGTTCATGGTGCTGCTGGCGGCCTTCCAGGTCGTACTGGTCCGCTACAGCGGCCGGGCGGACGTCTGCGTCGGCACCCCGGTGGCGAACCGGCGGTACCGCGGGTTCCAGGACCTGATCGGCTTCTTCGCCAACTCGGTGGTGCTGCGGACGCACGTGCGCGGCAGTCAGGGATTCGGCGAACTGCTCGCGCAGGTGCGGAAGACCTGCCTCGCCGCGTTCGAACACCAGGACGTTCCGCTCGACCTCGTCGCGCAGCGCCTGCACCCGGACCGCGACCCGGGCCGGAACCCGCTCTACCAAGTCAACTTCACGCTGCACAACACCCCGACGGTGGTCGCCGCGATGCCGGGGCTGGAGCTGACCGAGCTGGCCGTCGACCACGACGGCGCACGGTTCGACCTCGACCTCAACGTCACCCGCACCGAGGCCGGGTTGGACTGCCGGCTCGGCTACGCCACGGACCTGTTCGACGCCGGCACCGCCGCCCGGTTCGCCCGCTCGCTGCAGGTCCTGCTCGACGCCGTCGCCGCGGACCCCGCGACGCCGGCCGGCGCGCTGCCGGTGCTCGGCTCCGCCGAACGCGCCCGGCTCGTGCAGCGCTGGTGCCGCGCCGCGCCGGTGCCGCCCGGTATCGGCTGCCTGCACGAGCTTTTCGCCCGCCAGGCCGAAGCCACTCCGGATGCGACCGCGGTCTCGGCCGCCGCGGGGCCCGTGCTGACCTACCGTGAACTCGACCGGCGGGCCAACGGGCTCGCCCACCACCTGCACGGGCTCGGTGTCCGGCGGGGCGCCACGGTCGCGGTGCTGCTTCCCTGCTCCGCGGAGGCCGTGGTGGCGGTGCTGGGCGTGCTCAAGGCCGGTGCGGCCTACGTGCCGCTGGATCCGGCGCACCCGGACGCCCGCTTGGCCCACGTGGTCCGGGACAGCGGCGCGAGCTGCCTGGTCACCGGGTCCGGCCTGGCCAGGCGGGTGGACGGCGGCGACGCGGCGGTGGTGTTCGCCGACGCGGTCGCGCGGGAGGCGGCCGAGCCGCCCGAAACGGGAGCCGGGCCAGGCGACACCGCGTACGTCATGTACACCTCGGGAACGACCGGCCTGCCCAAGGGTGCGGTGCTGGCCCACCGGAACGTCACCGGCTACCTGCGGTGGGCGGCCGGGGCCTACCTCCCGGACGGCTCGGGCGACACCGTGCCCGTGCATTCGTCGCTGGGCGTCGACCTCACGGTGACGAGTCTGTTCGCCCCGCTGCTGACCGGCCGGGAACTGCTGCTGCTGGCGGAATCCGAGGTTCCCGGCGAGGCGCTGCGGGCGTCCGCCGCGGCCGACAAGAACTTCGCGTTCGTCAAGCTGACTCCCTCCCACCTGCGGCTGCTGGAAGCGGCCGGCGCGGACCGCCGCGACGAGATCTGGGCACGGACGCTGGTCATCGGCGGCGAAGCGCTGCACGAGGACCACGTCGCGGCCTGGCGCCGCGGCGGCGCGGCCGGGCGGCTGGTCAACGAGTACGGTCCCACCGAGACGGCGGTGGCCTGCGCGGCCCATGAGCTGGGCGAGGCCGTCTCGCCGTCGGGGCGGGTCCCGATCGGACGGCCGCTGCCAGGCGTGCGGCTCTACGTCCTCGACGGGTTCCTGCGGCCGGTTCCGGTGGGCGCGCCCGGCGAGCTCTACGTCGGCGGTGACGGTGTGGGCCGGGGATACGTCAACGCTCCCGGCCGCACGGCGGAACGGTTCGTCGCCGACCCCTTCGTGCCCGCCGCGGTCGTGTACCGCACCGGGGACGTCGTCCGCCACCTCGCCGACGGCACGCTGGAATACCTCGGCCGCGCCGACGAGCAGCTCAAGATCCGCGGCCACCGGGTCGAACCCGCGGAGGTCGAAGCGGTGCTGGAACGCCACGAGCGGGTCCGGCGCGCGGTCGTGCTGTCCGAGGAGGCGGCCGGCGAGCTCCGGCTGGTCGCCTTCGTGAGCACCACGCCGGGCACCGGGCGGCGTGCGGAAAAGATCGCGGACTGGCGCTCGGTCTACGACGACACCTACGGGGAGCTCGCGGCCGGACCGGCCGCGACGGTCAACCTCACGGGCTGGACCAGCAGCTACACCGGCGAACCCCTCGAGCCGCCGGAGATGCGGGCCTGGCTGGACGGCACGGTCGAACGGATCGCCGCGCTCGGCCCGCGCCGGGTGCTGGAGATCGGCTGCGGCACCGGCCTGATCCTCTTCCGCGTCGCCCCGGGCTGCGAGCTCTACCGGGGCACCGACCTGTCGCCCGCCGCCGTCGAGTACGTGCGCCGCGTGCTGGCCGCCGGCCCGGGGGAGCGGGTCGAACTGGCGGTCGCCCCCGCGCATGCGGCCGTGCCCGCGGGCGAGAAGTTCGACACCGTGGTGCTGAACTCCGTCGTGCAGTACTTCCCGTCCGTCGAGTACCTGGCCGGCGTGCTCGAAAGCGTGGTGGCGGCGGTGGTGAACGGCGGGCACGTCTTCCTCGGCGACCTGCGCGACCTGACGTTGCTGGAGACCTTCCACACGTCGGTCGAGGCGTACCGGGCCGATCCGGCCACCCCGGTCTCCCGCGTCCGGGCCGAGGTCCGGCGCCGGGTGGAGGCGGAGGAGGAGCTCTGCCTCGACCCGCGCCTGTTCGCGGAGCTGGCCCGGCGCTCGCCCCGGATCACCGCGGCGCGGGTGCTGCGCAAGCCGGCCGGGTACGACAACGAGCTGAGCCGGTACCGCTACGACGTCGTTCTGACGGTGGCCGGTGACCCGGCCGAGGCGTCCCCGCCGGAGCCCGCCGGGCCCGATCCGCGGTTGAAACGGGACCTGGCCCTGCAGGCCCGGCTGGCTGCCGCGCCCGCCTCGGCGACGCTGGGCGATGTCCTGGCGGAGCCGGCGGCGCGGGGCGCGGTGCCACCGCGGCGTGCGGAGGCGGGCAACGCGGACGACAGCGGGTTTCCGCACCGGTACGCGAACGATCCGCAGTGGCACGCCGACGCGGTGGCGTGCCGGCCGGAGCTGGAAGCGCTGGCCAGCGACCACCTTCCGGCCGCGTTGCGGCCGTCGCGGTACATCTTCGTGCCGTCCGTCCCGTTGACCGCAACCGGCAAGACCGACCGGGCGGCCGTGCGCGCCCGGCTGTCGGCGGAGGGGCCCGACGAGGGCGGGCCGGGGGCCGCCGCGGACGGCCGGCCGATGACGCCGACCGAGCAGCGGGTGGCCGCGATCTGGGCGGAGCTGCTGCGCCGGGAGGGAATCGGCCCGGCGGACGACTTCTTCGACCTCGGCGGCCACTCCCTGCTGACCTTCCAGCTGGTCTTCCGGCTGCGCCAGGAGTTCGGCGTCGAAGTCCCCATCCGGGCGCCGTTCGACGCCTCCACGGTCGAGGCGCAGGCGCGGCTGCTCGACGAGCGGCTGGGCGAGGTCTCCGGCCCGCGGCTGCCCGAACTCGTCCCGGTGCCGCGGGACGGACCGGTCCCCGCCTCCTTCGCCCAGGAACGGCTCTGGTTCCTCAACCAGCTGGAGCCGGACAGCGTGCAGTACAACTTCCCGGTCTTCCTGCGGCTGCGGGGTGTCCTCGACACCGGGGCGCTGCGGGCGGCCGTCGACGAGGTCGTCGCGCGGCACGAAGTCCTCAGGACCGTGCTGGTTCCCCGCGACGGGCGGCCCTACCAGCAGGTGCTTCCGCCGGAACCCCTGGACATCCCGCTCACCGACCTGTCCACGCCGGCCGAAGCCGAGCGCGAACGCGAGGCCGGGCGGTTGGCCGCACGGCAGTACGCGGCGCCGTTCGACCTGTCCCGCCCGCCCGTGATGCGGGCGGCGCTGCTGCGGATGGCCGGCACCGACCACATCCTGCTGCTGACCGTCCACCACCTCAGCGTCGACGGCTGGGCGGTGGGGCTGCTGCGCGACGAGCTGGCGGAGAGCTACACGGCCCGGCTCGAGAACCGCCCGCCGCGGTTGCCCGAGCTGACCGTGCAGTACGCCGACTACGCGGTGTGGCAGCGCCGGCTGCTCGCCGAGGGCCACCAGGACGACCTGCGCGAATATTGGCGCACCCAGCTCGACGGCATCCTGGACCTGCCCGGCCTCCCGCTGGACCGGGAGCGCCCGGCCAGGCCGGCGCACCGCGGCCGCGCGCTCGACCTCCGGCTGCCCGTGGCCACCGCCGACGCGCTGCGCGCACTGGGCAAGGCGGAGGAGTGCACGCTGTTCATGGCGCTGCTGGCCCCCTTGTTCGCGCTGGTCGCCCGGCGCTCGGGCGCGACCGACGTGGTGGTGGGCACCGACGTGGCCAACCGCTCGGCCACCTCGACCGAACCTCTCATCGGCTTCTTCGTCAACCAGGTGGTCCTGCGGGCCGACCTGAGCGGGAAGCCGACCTGGCGCGAGCTGCTGCGCCGGACGCGCGCACTGACCCTGGACGCGTTCGCGCACCAGGACCTGCCGTTCGAGGAGGTCGTGAAGGCGGTCAGGCCGCCGCGCAGCCGCAACCAGAGCCCGCTGTTCCAGGTCAAGTTCGTCTTGAACACCACGCGCCGGGCCGAAGCGGCCGTCCCCGGCCTGGAGGTCGCCGAGTTCCGGCCGCCGGTGATCGAGACCAGCCGGTTCGACCTGGTGGTCCTGTTGCAGGACGGGCCGGACGGGCTCACCGGGATGTGGGAGTACGACACCGAACTGTTCACCGGCGAAACGATGGAGGGCATGCGGCGCGAGTACCTCGAAGCCGTCGAAGACCTGGTGCGGCGGACGGATGCGCCGATCCCGGCCCGCCGGAGACGGGCCGGGCCGCGCCCGCCGGCGGCCCTGCGGAAGGCACCGGCCAAGATCACGCTCTCCGCCCGGGACGCGGTCGTCGAAGCGCCGCTGTCGGAGGGGGCCCGGTTGCCGCTGGTCCTGCGGCCCGCCGGGGAGGAGGTCGACCTCGTCGCCTGGGCGCGGGAAAGCCGCGGCCGGCTGGAGACGGCGCTGCTCGACCACGGCGCCCTGCTGTTCCGCGGGTTCGCCGTGACCGAGCCCGCGCGGCTGGAGCAGTTCGCGGGCGTGTTCGTCGACGAGCTGTTCGCGGAGAACGGCGAGCACCCGCGGGCCCGGCTCGGCGGCGGCGTCTATACGCCGGTGTTCTTCCCGCCCGAGAAGAAACTGTTGTGGCACAACGAGAACTCGTTCAACGAGGTGGGACCGACGAAGATCTGGTTCTGCTGCGCCCAGCCCGCCGAAACCGGCGGGGAGACGCCGGTCGTCGACAGCCGCGAGGTCTACCGGCGGCTCGACCCGGCCCTGCGCGAGGAGTTCGCGCGCAAGCAGGTGTGCTACATCCGCCAGTACGGGTCCGGGCTCGGCCTGCACTGGCGCGAGGTCTTCCGCACCGAAGACCGTGCGGAGGTGGAAGCTCGCTGCGCCGAGCAGGGGTTCCGGTGGGAGTGGCACGGGGATCGCCTGCGCACCGAGGCGGTGCGCCCCGGCGTCGTCCGGCACCCGGTCACCGGTGAGTGGTCGTGGTTCAACCAGGCGCAGCACTGGCACACCGCCTGCCTCGACGAGGTCACCCGGACTTCGCTGGCGGCCGCCGTCGGCGAGGACGGCCTGCCACGCGAGTGCCGGTTCGGGGACGGCACGCCGATCCCGGACGCGGCGATGGCGGAGATCTGCGCGGTCTACCAGGAACTCGAAGTCGCGTTCCCGTGGCAGCGCGGTGACGTGCTGATGGTGGACAACATCCTCGCCGCGCACGCCCGCAACCCGTTCCGGGGCGAGCGGAAGCTGCTGGTGGCGATGGGCGACATGGTCCGGTTCGACGGACGGCGGGGAGAAGGGGACCGGGAATGACCTCTCAGGTCGAGGGATACCGGCTGTCGGCGCAGCAGCGGCGCCTGTGGCGGCGGGTCGAAACCGGCGCGCCCGCCTGGGCACAGGTTCTGCTCGCCGTCGACGGGCCGCTGGAGCACGACCGGCTCGTGCACGCGCTGGAGGACGTGGTGGCGGCACACGAGATCCTGCGCACCTCCTACCACCGCGTGCCCGGCGTGCGGATCCCGGTCCAGGTGATCGAAGACGGCGACCGCGAGCCGGTCTCGTGGACGGTGGCAGACCTGCGGCACCTCGACGACGGCGACCGCGCCGCCCGGATCGCGCGGGCCGTGCGGGACGCGCGGCGGGACTCGGCCGGGCCCGATGCTCCCGCGATTCCGCGTGCGATGCTGTTCCGGCTGGGTGAGCAGCGCCACGAGCTGATCCTGACCACCTCGGCCCTGGCGGCGGACAGCGCTTCCCTGCGACTGCTGGGCGCGGAGCTCGCCGCGAGCTACGGGGGTGCGTCCCGCCCCGGCGAGCGGCTCGCCTACAGCCAGTTCGCGGAGTGGCAGCACGGCATCGAGCCCGACGACGACGCGGAAGCCTTGCTGGCCGGCGAAAAACGGGGGGTCGCGGCCCGGTTCCCGCTGCGCCGCGGCGGCGCCGCCGACGAGCCCGAGGTGGTCGAGACGGTCACCACCGCACTGCCCGCCCCCCTGGTGGCCGAGGTCCACGACTACGCCGCGCGCCAGGGGGCCGCGGTCCCGGTCGTGCTGCTCGCGGCCTGGCAGGCCCTGCTGGTGCAGATCACCGGGCTGCCGCGCGTCACGGTCGGGGTGGCGATCCCCGCCCGGCCCTACGAGGAGCTGCGGACCTGCTGCGGGCAGTTCGCCAAGTGGCTCGGCGTGGACTCCGGCGCGGCGGCGAGCTTCGAGCACCTGACCGACGAGGCCGCCGGGCGGCTGGCCGACGCCGAGGAGCTCGAAACGTACCTCACCGGCTCCTACGCGGCCGCGGACCCGCGGTGGGACGTCGCCTTCCAGTGCAAGCGGGCCGAGCCTCCGCACCCGGCGGGGCCGGTGCAGTTCACCGTGCGCTGGGACGACGTGGCGGACGAACCGGCGGAGCTGAAGCTCGAATGCGTCCTCGCCGGGGCCGCCACGGACGCCACGGTCGTCTGGCACTACTCCGCCCGCAGGTTCGGCCGCGACTACGTCCGCTGCCTCGCGACGCAGTACCGCACGCTGCTCGCCGGGCTTCTGGCTCGGCCGCACGTGCCGGTGGCCACCGTCGGCGCGCTCGATGCCGCGACCCGCGACGAGCTGGTCCGTGCCGGCGTCCCGGCCCCCGCCGCGCGGTGCCTCCACGAGCTGGTCGGAGCCCAGGCCGAGCGGTCCCCGGACGCGGTCGCCGTCCGGGCCGCGGGTACGGAGCTGACCTACCGGGAGCTCGACGCGCGCGCGAACCGCCTCGCCCGGCTGCTGCGCGGCCGCGGCGTCGGGCCGGAGGTCCCGGTCGCGGTCTGCCTCGACCACACCGCGGAACTGCCGGTCGCGCTGCTCGCCGTGCTCAAGGCGGGCGGCGCTTACGTGCCGCTGGACCCGGCGCTGCCGCTCCGGCGGCTGGACGCCCTGCTGGCGCGGGTCGCGTGCCCGCTGTTACTGGCCCGGCGCGGTGGCCCGCTGAGCGACCGGACCGACGTGAAGGTCGTGCTCGTCGACGAGCAGGGCGAGGACGACGTCCCGTCCGCCGCCGGTGCGCGGATCCCGCCGCCGTCGCCGGACAACCTGGCCTACGTCCTGTTCACCTCCGGTTCCACCGGCGTCCCCAAGGGCGTCATGGTCACCCACCGGGCCATCGGCAACTACGTGCGGTGGGCCGCGGGCACCTATGCCGGGGCGCCCGGTGCCGGGGCGCCGGTCCCGACGTCGATCGGCTTCGACCTGACGGCCACCGCCCTGTTCGTGCCGCTGGTCACCGGCGGGGCCGTGCGTCTCGATCCCGCCTGGCAGGAGGCCGGCGGGCTGGCGGCGGAGCTGTCCGCGCGAGCGGGCCTGGACCTGGTCAAGGTGACCCCCTCCCACCTCGCGCTGCTGAACGCGCTGCTGCCGTCCGGCGCGCTCGCCGGCACGACCCGGTCCCTCGTGCTCGGCGGGGAGCCGGTGCCGGCCGGCCTGCTCGGCCCGTGGCGGCGGCACGCGCCGGCCACGCGGATCTTCAACGAGTACGGGCCGACCGAAGCCACCGTCGGCTGCTGCGCGCAGGAGATCCCCTCCGACCTCGCCGAAGGCGCCGCCGTGCCGATCGGCCACCCGATCACCGGCGTCGAAACGCACCTGCTGGGCCCGGACCTGCAGCCGGTGGCGCCGGGCGTGCTCGGGGAGATCTACGTGGGCGGCGAGGGGCTGGCTCGGGGATACCTGGACGACCCCGCGGTGACGGCCGGGCGGTTCGTGGCGCATCCGTTCGCGGCGGAGCCGGGCGGCCGCCTCTACCGGACCGGGGACCTCGGCTTCCGCGGGCCCGGCGGCGAGCTGTACTTCGCCGGCCGGGCCGACGAGCAGGTCAAGATCGGCGGCGTGCGCGTGGAGCCCGCCGAGACCCGCGCCGCCCTGCTCGAGCACCCGGCGGTCCGCGACGCGGTGGTCGTGGCGCGGACGGACCCCGGCGGCGAAAAGTACCTCGCGGCCTACGTCACCGGTTCCCCGGCGGACACCGGCGAGCTGCTCGAGTTCCTGGCCACCCGGCTGCCACCGGCCTTCCGGCCCCGCCACTGCACCCGGCTGGCCGAGATCCCGTTGACGGCCAACGGCAAACCCGACGTCGCGGCCCTGCCGGCCGCCGGCGCGAGCCGGTCCGGCAGCGCGGCTCCCGTGCCGCCGTCCGACGCGACCGAGGCGGCCGTGGCCGCGCTCTTCGAAGACCTGCTCGACCGGGCGCCGGTCGGCGCCGACGAAGACTTCTTCGACCTCGGCGGCCATTCGCTGCTCGCGGTGCAGCTCATCGCGCGGGTCAACGCGGCCTTCGACCGCAGCCTCCCGGTGTCGCTCCTGTTCGAACCGGCGGCGGCCGGGACGCCGGCGGCCGCCACGGTCCGGGGACTCGCGCACCTGGTCCGCCGGGGCGCGGTCGCCGACCCCGGCGACTGCCTGGTCGCCCTGTCCGGCGAGGGCACGGGTCCGCCGCTGTTCTGCGTCCACCCGGCCGGGGGCAGTGTGCTGGGCTACCGCGAGCTGGCGGCGAGCCCGGAGCTTCCGTGCGCGGTCCACGGGTTCCAGGCCCCGCCGGACGACGGCGCCGGACAGAGCGTCGAACACCTCGCCGAGCGCTATGCGACGCGGCTGCGCCAGGCCCGGCCCGACGGGCCGGCCCTGCTGCTGGGGTGGTCGATGGGCGGGCTGGTGGCGCTCGAGATGGCCGGCCTGCTCACCGCGGCCGGCGAGCAGCCGGGCATGGTGGTGCTGGGGGAGACGTACCCGCCCACCATGCTGCCCGAGGCGGATCCGCTCGCCACGCCGGACGCCGGCCGGCCGGAAGTGGCGCGGCTGCTGGACCTCGCCCGAGTCCACGGCCGGGCAGCCAGGCAGTACCGCCCGGTGCCCTACGCCGGGCCGGTCGTCCTGGTCCAGGCCGCGGAGCAGGACGCCGCGGTCCGGGCGGAAGCCGTTGCCGTATGGCGGGCCCTGTGCCCGGACCTCCGTGCGGTCCACGTCCTGCCCGGCGGCCACTACTCCCTGCTGCGCGCGCCGTTCGTCGCCGGGCTGGCCCGGACCTTGCGGGAAACCTTGCCCGGACTGTGAGGCCGACAACCGAAGGAGAGGTGCGTTCCATGACCAACCCGTTCGACGACCCGGACGCCGAGTACCTCGCGCTCGTCAACGACGAAGGCCAGTATTCGCTCTGGCCCGCGTTCGCCGACGTGCCGGCGGGGTGGGTGGAGGACCACGGGGCCGGCACCCGGCAGGCCTGCCTCGACCACATCGAGCGGAACTGGACCGACATGCGGCCCCGCAGCCTGGTGCGCCAGATGGAGGGGCACTGAAATCCGCTGTCCCGCGGAATCGCGGTGACCGGGGACAGCATGACCGCCGGGGTGGAAGACGACGAGCTCGAACGGCTCATTCGCGGGCTCGACGCCGAGAGCGCCGATGACGCGATCCGCCGACGCTGACCAGCCCCAACGCCCGAGGGGGTGCCGCGCAGCCCTGATCGGGCCCCACGGCACCCTCTCGGCACGCCTCTCGAACAGTGACGCGTCAGTGGGAGCGGTTCGCCCACCAGGTCTGGCCGGCTTCGGGCAGGGTGGTGATCGGGTCGTAGTAGGGGTACCGCCGCTGCAGCGCCTCCGGATCGTCGAGCTCGATCCCGGTCCGGTAGTTCTTCGTCCAGTACGAGATCCCCAGCTCCCGGTCGTACTCGGCCAGCTGGTGCACCCACCGCTTCCCCACATAAGGCACGTCGCACACGATCCGCGGCGTCGCGTACCCCGGCAGGTACCCCATGATCGAGTGCTGCAGCTCCTGCGCCTCCCACACCGCGACCCGCCAGTGCTCGGCGTTCGGGATCATGTCGCACATGTAGAAGTAGTACGGCAGGATGTTCGCTTCCCCTTGCAGGGCAAAGCAAAGGTCCAGCAGGGCCGCCGGTGTCGCGTTGACGCCGCGCATCAGCACGCCCTGGTTGCGTACGTCCCGCACTCCGACGTTCAGTGCCGTCTGGGCCGCCTCCGCCACCAGCGGCGTCACCGACTGGGCGTGGTTGACGTGCGTGTGGATCGCCAGGTTGACGCCGCGTCGCTGGGCGGTGACCGCCACTCGCTCGAGGCCTTCGACGACCTTCGGCTGGAGCCAGTGCTGCGGCAGTGCCGCCAGGGCCTTCGTCGCCAAGCGGATGTCGCGGACCGTTTCGATGTCCATCAGGCGCATCAGGAACGACTCCAGCTGCGGCCACGGCACGTTGGCGACGTCGCCGCCGGAGACCACCACGTCGCGGACGCCGGGGGTCTTCTTCAGGTAGGCGATCATCGCGTCCTGGCGGTCGACCGGCTTGAGCGTCAGCTTGTGTTTCTCGACCGTCTCCGTCGAATTGCCGACCAGGTCCATGCGGGTGCAGTGGCCGCAGTACTGGGGGCAGGTCGAGATCATCTCGGCCAGCACCTTCGTCGGGTAGCGGTGGGTCAGGCCCTCCACGACCCACATCTCGGCCTCGTGCAGCGAGTCGCGCTCGGAGTGCGGGTGGCTCGGCCAGGTGGCGTCACGATCGCTGCGCACCGGGAGCATGTAGCGGCGGATCGGGTCGGCGTAGAACGCCTCGGTCACCTTGGCCGGGTCGGTGCCCGCGGTGGGGGCCATCGTGTTGAGCATCTGCGGGGGCAGCAGCATCGACATCGTCGCCAGCTCGCGCTGGTCGGCGAGCAGGTCGTCGTAGAAGCGTTCCTCCAGCAGGTCGCCCATCAGGGCGCGCAGCTGCTTGACGTTGCGGACGCAGTGCACCCGCTGCCACTGCGCGTCACGCCACTCGGCGTCGGTCACGTCGTGCCAGCCGGGGAAACGGCGCCAGTCGGGTTCCACCAGCTCGGCGCGGGCGTACTCGTAGGGCTGGTCAAAGGCGGCGGCAGGCGTCACAGGTTCCTGGATCGCAGTCACTTGTACTCCTAGTCGTCGGGAACGCGTTAAAATATCCTGTCATAACGTTCTCACGGAGTAAATCTTCCTGCGTGCCGGGTCGCCGTCCCCCACGTGGACGCACGAGGCAGACTCAGGGACGTGACGGACGAACACACCACGCTCCTGCTCGGCGGGCGCATCTACACCCCCGCCGGTCCCGACGCCACGGCGATGGCGGTCACCGGCGGCACCGTGGTCTGGGTCGGACAGGACGCCCCGGCCCGCACCCTGCACCCGAACGCCGAGATCATCGACCTCCACGGTGCCTTCGTCGCCCCCGCGTTCGTCGACGCGCACGTCCACGCCACCGCCACCGGCCTGCACCTGACCGGCCTCGACCTCACCGGCGTCCGCGGCGGCGCCGACCTGCTGGCCCGCGTGCGCGACGCCGCCGTCCCCGGGCAGGTCCTGCTCGCCCACGGCTGGGACGAGAGCACCTGGACCGACCCGCGCCTGCCCAGCCGCGCCGAGCTCGACGCCGCAGCCGGGGGCGCGCCCGTCTACCTCAGCCGCGTCGACGTCCACTCCGCGCTCGTCTCCACCGCCCTGGTCGAGCTGGCCCCGGCCGCCCGCGCCGCCGACGGCTGGTCGCCCGGCGGCCCGCTCACCCGCGCCGCCCACCACGCCGTCCGCGCGGCCGTGCGCGCCGCCATCACCCCCGAGCAGCGCGAACGCGCCCAGCGGGCGTTCCTCGCCGAGGCCGCGAAACAGGGCATCGTCAGCGTCCACGAATGCGCCGGCCCCGACATCTCCGGCCGCGACGACCTCGCCGCCCTCCTCGCCCTCACCGGACCGGACACCCCCGAGGTCATCGGGTACTGGGGCGAGCTCGGCGCCGTCGGCACCGCGCGCGAACTCGGCGCCCGGGGCCTGGCCGGCGACCTGTTCGTCGACGGCGCCCTCGGCTCCCACACCGCCGCCCTCACCCGGCCCTACGCCGACCACCCCGGCGCGGGCACCCTCTACCTCGACGCCCACCGGATCGCCGGGCACCTCGCCGCCTGCACCGAAGCCGGGCTGCAGGCCGGCTTCCACGTCATCGGCGACGCCGCGGTCGCCGAGGTCGTCGAAGGCTTCAAGCTGGCGGAGAAGGAGGTCGGGCAGCGCGCACTGGCCGCCCGCCACCACAGGCTCGAACACCTGGAGATGGTCACCGCCGAGCAGGCCAAGCACCTGGCCGGCTGGGGCGTCGTCGCCTCGGCGCAGCCGCTGTTCGACGCGCTCTGGGGCGGCCCGGAAGGCATGTACGCCGAACGCCTCGGCGCCGACCGCGCGGCCTGGCTCAACCCCTTCTCGGCGCTGGCCGCCGAAGGCGTCCTGCTCGCCTTCGGCTCCGACGCACCGGTGACCCCGCTCGACCCGTGGGCGAGCGTCCGCGCCGCGGCCTACCACCGGACCCCGGGCGCCGGTCTGTCGCCGCGGGCGGCGTTCACCGCCCACACCCGGGCCGGGCACCGCGCGGCCGGCGTCAACGACGGCGTCACCGGCAGCCTCGTCCCGGGCGCACCGGCGCACTACGCGATCTGGGACGCCACCGACCTCGTCGTGGCCACCCCCGACAGCCGCGTGCAGCGCTGGTCCACCGACCCCCGGGCGGGTGTGCCGCCACTCCCGCGGCTCGAACCGGACGCCGCCCTCCCGACGTGCCTGCGCACGGTCCGCGCGGGTGACGTCCTCCACGACACCATCACCTAGAGTTCTCGGCTGTGGCAGTCACCGTGGCGGACCCCGGACCGGGCGCCCAGCACCAGCCCGCCCGCACGCGGCGGTTCCCCCCGCCCTGGCTGCTGCGCACGGCCGCCGCGCTGGTGTCCGGATTCGCCTATTACCTGAGCTTCGCGCCGCGCCCGCTGTGGTGGCTCGCGCCGCTGGCCTTCGCCGGGCTGGCCCTCGTGCTGCGCGGACGCCGCTTCCGGGCCGGCTTCGGCTACGGCTTCGCGTTCGGGTTCGTGTTCTTCCTGCCGCTGCTGACCTGGCTGCTGGACTTCCTGGGCCCCGACTTCGGTCCGTGGCCGTGGCTGGGCCTGTCGTTCGCGCTGGCGCTCTACCACGGCCTGGCGGGCGGCCTGATCACGCTGGTTTCCCGGCTGCCGGCCGCGCCGCTGTGGAGCGCGCTGGTGATCATCGCGCTGGAAACCCCCCGCGCGTGGTTCCCCTTCGGCGGCTTCCCGTGGGGCCGCGTCGCCTTCAGCCAGCCCGAAGGCGCGTTCCTGCCGCTCGCCTCGATCGGCGGCGCCCCGCTGGTCGGCCTGGCCGTCGTCCTCACCGGCTTCGGCCTGGCCACCCTCGCCGCCCGGTTCCGGGACGTGCGCAAGCTCACGCGGCCGGTGGTCCTCGCCGCCCTCGCCACGCTCCTGCCCCTCGTCGCGGGCCTGGCGCTGTGGCCGACGATCGGCACCGGCGCGCAGGACGGTGAGCGCACCGTCGCGACCGTCCAGGGCAACGCCCCGGACATCGGGCTCGCGCTGCAGGGACAGCGGACCGTGCTGCGCGACAACACCATCGCCGAGAGCCGGCGGCTGCTCGCCGACATCCGGGCCGGGAAGGTGCCCAAGCCGGACCTGGTGGTGTGGCCGGAGAGCGCCACCACCGTCACCGGTCCGGACCTGCAGGTCGACCAGCTCGTCGCGAACTTCGGGGTGCCGGCGCTGGTCGGGGCGATCTACCGGCTGCCGGACGGGCACCTGCAGAACTCCGTCATCGCCTGGGACCCGCGCACCGGCCCCGGCGAGCGCTACGCCAAGCAGCAGCTCGTGCCCTTCGGCGAGTACGTCCCCGCTCGCAAGCTCGCCCAGCTCGTCACGCCCTTCCTCGACTCCGAGACCGTCGACATGGTCCCCGGCGGCGGCGCGAACCAGACCATGGCCACCGCGGGCACAAAGGTCGGCGTGTTCATCTGCTACGAGACGGCGTTCGACTACCCGGCTCGTGACGCCGTGCTCGACGGCGCCGAGCTGCTGGTGGTGCCGACGAACAACGCCTGGTACGGCAAAAGCGAGATGAGCGTGCAGCAGCTGGCCATGTCCCGGCTGCGGGCGGTGGAGCACGGCCGGGCCGTCGTGGTGTCCGCCGTCTCCGGGGTCAGCGCGATCGTCGCGCCCGACGGGACGGTGACCAGCTCAACCGGCCTTTTCACCGCGGATTCCCTGGTCGGGCGCGTCCCGCTGCGGACGCAGACTACGCTGTCGGATCAACTAGGTGCGTGGACGGAGTACGGGCTGCTGGCTCTGGCGATCGCCGGGGTGGCCGGTGGGCTCGTACTCCGTTTTCGCACCCGGCGCACCAGCGCCGGCACGGCAGGGGAAGCGGCGGACTGACCGCCGCGGATATCGGAGGAGCACGGATGTCGCAGGCGCCGCGGGGGGCCCGGGAAATCGAGCCGGTGCTGGTGGTGATCCCGACGTACAACGAGCGGGAGAACCTCGGCCCGATCCTGGATCGCCTGCACAAGGCACTTCCGGACGTGCACGTGCTCGTGGTGGACGACGGCAGCCCGGACGGCACCGGCGAGCTCGCCGACGAGCGCGCGGCCGCCGACGACCACATCCAGGTGCTGCACCGCACCGAGAAGGCCGGCCTCGGCGCCGCCTACATCGCCGGGTTCCGCTGGGGCCTGGCGCGCGAGTACAACACCATCGTCGAGATGGACGCCGACGGCTCGCACGCCCCCGAGGACCTGCCCCGCCTGCTGGACGCGGTCGGCGACGCCGACCTGGCGATCGGCTCGCGGTACGTGCCCGGTGGCAGCGTGGTGAACTGGCCGGTGAACCGCCAGATCCTCTCCCGCGGCGCCAACATCTATTCGCAGGTCGCGCTGGGCATGCGCACCCGCGACATCACCGCCGGCTTCCGCGCCTACCGCCGTCCGGTGCTGGAGAAGCTGGCCCTGGACGAGGTCAACTCGCACGGCTACTGCTTCCAGATCGACCTGACGATCCGCACGGCCGACGCCGGGTTCGAGATCGTCGAGGTCCCGATCACCTTCACCGAGCGCGAGATCGGCGAGTCGAAGATGAGCGGCTCGATCATCCGCGAGGCGTTCCTGCGGGTCGCCATGTGGGGCGTCGAGCGTCGCTGGCACCAGCTGCGCAAGCTCGTCAAGCGCGCCTGAGCCGTTTTCCCCGGTTCTGGGCCATCATGGGCCGGGTGACGACCATCGTGGCCTTCCACGCCCACGCCGACGACCCCGTCCTGCTCAGCGGCGGCACGCTGGCCCGCGCCGCGGCCGACGGGCACCGGGTGGTGGTCGTGGTGGCCACCGACGGCATGGTCGCCGAACACCCGACACCGCGGTGGGCCGAGCTGGAGGCCGCGGCGGCCATCCTCGGCGTCCGGCGCGTCGTGCACCTGGGCTACGCCGACAGCGGCCACGGTCCGGTGCTGTACGCGGACCCGCCCGGACGGCAGCGCTTCGCCCGCGCGGACACCGAGGAAGCCGCGCACCGGCTCGCGGCCCTGCTGCACGAGGAGCGCGCCGACCTGCTGCTCGGCTACGACGGCAACGGCGGCTACGGGCACCGCGACCACGTGAAGGTGCACGAAGTCGCCCGGCGGGCGGCCCGGCTGACCGGGACGCGGCTGCTGGAGGCCACCGTGCCCCGGGAGTTCGCGCTGCGGTTCGCGCGGGTGGTCCGGGCGCTGCGGATCCCGTTCGAATACGACGTCGATGCGCTCGAGCACGTCTACAGCCCGGCCTCGGCCGTCACCCACCGGTTCGACGTGCGGCGGTTCGCCGGGCGCAAGCAGGCGGCGCTGGCCGCGCACGTGTCCGACGTGCGCGGCACCGGGCGGCTTTCGGCGGTGCTGCGGCTGCTCGTGTGGCTGCCGGCACCGCTGTTCGGGCTGGTCGCCGGCCGCGAGTGGTACACCGAGGTCACGCCGGCAGGATCGCCACACCCCGGGCTGCAAGTTCCTGCACGTTCTGGTCGTCGGCGTCGGTGATGATCCCGGCGACGTCACCGAAGGGCAGCACGGTGAACCGAGACGCCGCGCCCAGCTTCTCGGCGCTGGCCAGCACGTAGGTGTCGGCCGCGCGCCGGGCCAGGGTGCGCTTCATCGCGGCTTCGTCCGCGTCGCCGGTGGTCAGCCCGGCCTCGGGGTGGACGCCGGTGACGCCGAGCAGGAAGACGTCGGCGCTGATCGACTGGGCGGCCTCGGCCGCGGCCGCCCCGCAGGTGACCGCGGAGTGCCGGAACAACCGGCCACCCAGCAGGAACACCTCGATGCCGGGATGGTCGAGCAGCGCGACCGCGACCGTGGGGCTGTGGGTCACGACGGTGGCCTCGAGGTCTTCGGGGAGGGCTTTCGCGACGGCCAGCGTCGTCGTGCCGCCGTCCAGGATGACCGTGGAGCCGGGCCCGACCAGCGCGGCGGCCACCGCGGCGACCCGGTCCTTGCCGCCGACGGCGATGGCCGTGCGGCTCGCGTAGTCGGCCACGGCGGGGGAGACGGGCAGCGCGCCGCCGTAGACGCGCTGGCAGAGCCCGGCGGCGGCGAGGTCGCGCAGGTCGCGGCGGATGCTGTCCTCGGAGACCCCGAGCTCGGCCGCGACGTCCTTGGCCAGGACCTTGCCGTCGGCGGCGAGCCGGGCGAGCAGCAGTTCACGGCGTTCCCCGACCAGCATGCACGTTCCTCCTTGTTTCTTCCGAGTCGTGCACATTATGGTCGGGGCATGACCTCTTCGACAAGCCTGTCCCGCAACCCGCGGGTCCGGGTCACCAACGTGGAGCTGCTCTCGTCGGCCTGGTACGTGCTGCGCCGCACGACGTTCGATTACCGGCACGGCGACGGCCGCTGGACCACCGAGCAGCGCGAGACCTACGACCGCGGCAACGGCGCCACGGTGCTGCTCTACGACCTCGACGGCGGCACGGTCCTGCTGACCCGCCAGTTCCGCTACCCGGTCTACGTCAACGACCACCCGGACGGCATGTTCGTCGAGACCGCGGCCGGCCTGCTGGACGCCGACGACCCGGAAACGGCGATCCGCCGGGAGGCCCAGGAGGAGACGGGCGTCCGGATCGGCGCACTGGAGCACGTGTTCGACGTCTACACGAGCCCGGGCTCGGTGACCGAGCGCCTGCACTGCTACGCGGCGCCCTACGATCCCGCCGACCGCGGCGAAGGCGGCGGCATCGCGGAGGAGGGCGAAGACATCGAGGTCCTCGAGCTCCCGTTCCCCAAGGCCCTGGCCATGATCGGAACCGGCGAGATCGCGGACGCCAAGACGATCATGCTCCTGCAGTGGGCCGCCCTGCACGGCCCCTTCCGCACCGCCTAGCCCGTTCGGCCCACGTACGGGGGGAGTCGGCTCGCGTACCCGAGGGGTCGGTTGGCGTACCCAGACGGTCGGCCCGAGCGCCGAGGGATCAGGCGCGCGGCCGACCATCCAGGTACGCGAACCGACCCGCTAGGTACGCGAACCGACCGTTCCGGTACGCGAGCCGACCCTGTGGGGACGCGAGCCGACTCTGTGGGCATGCGAAAGGCCCCCGCGGGGGGAGGTCGCGGGGGCCTTTCCGTTGTGGTGGGAGCTTTGGCTACGAGGCCGAAGCCGGGAGGATCACGCCGACCGGGAGGTGCGGCGGCCCTTCAGCTCGGCGAGACGTTCGTTGAGCAGGTCCTCGAGCTCGGGGATCGTGCGCCGCTCGAGCAGCATGTCCCAATGCGTGCGCGGCGGCTTGACCTTCTTCTGCTCGGGCTGCCCGCCATCGACGATCTCCGATTCGCTGCCGTGCAGGCGGCACTCCCAGACCGTCGGGATCTCGGCGTCGTCGGAGAACGGCACCTCGAACTCGTGGTTCTTCGGGCAGGCGTAGCGCACGGTGCGGCGTGGGGCGAGGTCGTGGTTGCGGTCGGTCTCGTAGCTGACCGCTCCCAGCCGGCTTCCACGAAGAACACGGTCGGCCATGATGGGGGTCCTTTCAGTCAGCTCCGGGGTGGAGCCAGGGTGTTGCTCACCCTATGCAACGACCCGGGGGCCCGGAGGATTCCCGGTACACCATGTCGTTGCTCACGATGAGCTGCGTCACCCGCCTGCAACAGCTTCCACTAGTAGGAGGCATTTCGCGCTCCGGCGTGACGTCAATACGGCCTTCTTAGTGCTGATATCCCCCGGATGGGCTACCCGGGTCTCGCTCAGGTCAACCGTAACTGACCGTGATGGGCGGTAACCGGGCCTAAGTCACCCGATCGAAAGTGGCGGCGACACAATACCTGATAACGCACAGTAGCGAATTCGGCCTCAAAACGTGCTGAAGCTGAAGTTTCAACTACGGATTGTTCGGTATCTGCCACCACGACGGTATCGCCCTCGCGTACGACCTCGCCGTCCACCACCCGCGCATTGAACCGCCCGGACAGCCCGCACCAGCACAACACCTCCACCTGAACCGGCTGCAACTCGTCCGCCAGTTCGAACAGACGAGCGACTCCCGGGAACAACCGGCTCCGGAAGTCCGTCGCGATCCCGAAGCAGTAGACGTCGATCTCGACCTCGTCGGCCAGCTCCGCCAGCTGGTCGACCTGACCGGGGGAGAGGAACTGCGCCTCGTCCACCACCACGTAGTCCACGTGCCGGCCCTGCGCCCACTCCTGCCGCACCAGGTCACGCACGTCGGTGTCCTCGCCGACCTCCACCGCCTGCCGGGTCAGCCCGATCCGGCTCGAGATCTGCGGCGCGCCCGAGCGGTCGTGACGCACCAGCACCAGCCCCCGGCGGCCCTGCCGCGCGTGGTTGTGGTCGATCTGCAGCGCCAGGGTCGACTTCCCGCAGTCCATCGGCCCGTAGCAGAACTTCAGCCTGCCCACCGGCGGCGTCCCGCGGCGCGAACCGGCCGCGGGAACCGACGACAGGGCGTCGGTGGGATCAGGGCCGGCGGCGTCGTTGAGCAAGGTCACGACGCCCGACCCTATCGGTGGCTACAGAACCTCCGGCGGACGGTTGCCCGCCGCCTCGATCGCCCGCCGCACCGGCACCAGCCACACCAGCACCAGCCCGGCCGCGAAGAAGATCACCAGCGCCACGATGGCCAGCCGGAACGACCCCGTCGCCTGCCCGACCCCGGCGAACACCAGCGGCCCCAGCCACGACGTCCCACGCTCACCGACGACGTAGAGCGAGTAGTACTGCGCGTCCTTGCCCGCCGGGATCATCTGGCTGAACAGCGACCGCGACAGCGCGTTCGTCCCGCCCAGCACCAGCCCGATCCCCACCGCCACCGCGAGGAACTGCCCCATTTGCTTCGGCTGCACGAAGTACGCCCCGGCCAGCACCACCATCCACACCACCAGGCTGCCCAGGATCGTCCGCTTCGCCCCGATCCGCCGCGCCACCAGCCCGTGCAGCGTGCCACCCAGGTACGCCACGAACTGGATCACCAGGATCGTGACGATCAACACCTCGTTGCCGAACCGCAGCTCGTCCTTGCCGTACTGCGCCGACACCGTCACCACCGTGTTGATCCCGTCGGTGAAGACCAGGTAGCTGCCCAGGAAGGCGAGCGTCAACGGATACGCCTTCGCTGCCACCAGCGTCTGCCGCAGCTCCGTGAACCCCGCCCGCAGCACCGAACGCCCAGGCGCGACGTCCACCGGCACGTGCCGGCGGGGGAGCGCCCGCACCGCGGGGAAGGTGAACGCCGCCCACCACAACCCCGAGGTCAGGAAGCAGATCTGCACCGCCAGGTCCTGGCTCACCCCGAAGAGGTCGTGCTTCAGGTAAAACCCCAGCTGCAACGCCAGCGCCAGCCCGCCACCCAGGTACCCGAACGCCCAGCCCTTCGCCGAGATGCCGTCCCGCTCGTCCGGCCCGCCGATGTCCACCAGGAACGAGTAGTAGACGACCAGCGAACCCCCGTAGCCGATGTTCGCCACGATGAACAGCGCCGCGCCCAGCTGCCAGGCCGACCCCGAGAAGAAGAACATCGCCGCCGCGGCCGCCGCACCCAGGAACGCGAACCCGGCCAGGATCCGCCGCTTGTTGTGACTGCGATCGGCCACCGCACCGGCGATCGGCAGCACCAGCACCTGCACCACCGTCGCCACCGACAGCAGATAGCCCCACACCGAACCCGCCGGGAAGTGCAGCCCCAGCAACGTCACGTCGCAGTTGTGCAGCGTGTCCGTCTCACCCGCCGCGTTCAGGCACGCGCGGTCCCCGTTAAGGGTGATGTTCGCCTTCGCGTCCGCCGCCGCGATCGGGCTCATCGACAGCGCCCCGAACACCGTCGTCGTCGACGAATAGAACGGCGAATTCGCCCAGTCGTAGAAATACCAGCCCCAGCGCTCGCGCTTGGTCGAGCGCGTCCCGGCCAGCGTCATCCACGGCTCCTTCACCTCGAGAACGTCCAGGTCAGCGCGGAGACTACGGGGGCACCGCGACCCCGGAGAACGCACCACCGAAACCGTGTCCGGTTTGTCGCCTCGTGATCATCCGCCGGCCCGCCGCACCACCGCCGTCGACCGCTCGCGGCGTGTCGCCGGCAAAAGTGAACAGTGTTTCATGTGAGACTGGTGCGCCGATCGTGTCTGTTGTGGTCAGTGGGACACGCTCCTACTGTGCACCCATGATCCAGAAGCGCCGACGCACCGTGGTGAGAACCCTGCTCCTCGCCATCGCCGCCATGGGTCTGCCGCTGGTCACTCCGGCCGTCGCCGCCGCGGACCCCGCGTCGAGCGCCTGGGCCAAGCTCCGCATGTGCGAATCGAGCGGCCGCTACGCCACCAACACCGGCAACGGCTACTACGGCGCCTACCAGTTCGACCTGCCCACCTGGCGCAGCGTCGGCGGCCAAGGCCGCCCCGATCAAGCCGCCGCGGCCGAACAGGACTACCGCGCCCTCTACCTCTACCGCATGCGCGGCTGGCAACCCTGGCAGTGCGCCGGCATGCTCAAACTCGCCCCCGACGCCGACGCCCGCAGCAAACGCGTCCCCACCTACACCGAATCCGCCTACATCGGCGGGGGAGGCCTGCCCGCCCCGCCCCCAGGCCCCGGCGGTCCCCGCCCCGCGTGGCCCGGCGTCGTCTACCGCTACGGCGACTGCGCCGACCCCCTCAAGACCTTCCAGCTCCGCATGAACGCCTTCGGCTACGGCTTCACCGGCACCGGCTGCTACCTCGACAAGACCCGCACCGCCGTCCTCGACCTCCAGCGCGCCAACGGCATCAACGATAGCGGCCTCCTCGGCCCCAAGACCTGGGAAGCCGCCTGGACCGGCAAACCACCCCGCTGACGCTCACGGCTCCTGCGACTGCCGCCACTTACCCCGCTCGATCAGCACCTCACGCAGCAGATCCGGCCGATCCGTCACGATCCCGTGCACCCCCAGATCCAGCAGCATCCGCATCTCCGCCGGATCGTCGATCGTCCACGTGTGCACCTCGATCCCCGAACGCCCGGCGATCGACAAGAACGCCTTGTCCACCACCCGCAACGCCCCCTGCCGCACCGGCACCTGCGCCATCGCCCCCAGCACCAGCCGCCCCAGCGGCAACAACGGCAACCGGCCCCGCACCCACAACGCGAACGCCGACCGCGGCCCCATCGCCGTCACCAGCCGCGGCCCCGCCAGCTTCCGCAACCGCACCAGCCGCGCGTCCGAAAACGCCGCCCCCGCCACCCGGTCGAACGCCTGCGTCCGCTCCAGCACCCGCACGAACGGCTCCACCGCCCGATCGGCCTTCACATCCACGTTGAACCGCGCGTCCGGCAACTCCTCCAGCACGTCCTCCAGCCGCGACAACGGCGCCTTCCCCGCCACCTTGACCCGCTTCAGCTGCTCCCACGTCTGCCCCGCGATCGGCCCGGAGCCGTCCGTGGTCCGATCCAGATTCGGGTCGTGGTGCACCACCACGACCCCGTCCGCCGTCGCGTGCACATCCGTCTCGAGGTACCGGTACCCCTCCGCGCACGCCCGCTGGAACGCCGGCAACGAGTTCTCCAACCCCTCCAGGTCACCGAGGTGCCACCCCCGGTGAGCGAACGCACGGGGGAGCGGATCGGCCAGGTACGGGAACGACACGTGCATCCCTCAAGTGTGCACTTCCGCCATGACCCCGGCATGAGCAACCGATGGCCAGCTAGGGTCTCCCGGGTGAGGGACGCCGCCGAACTGACCCAGCCGACCACCATCGAACTCGCCCCGGCCCGCCGAGGCGCCCCCAAGCACTGCGGCTGGTGCGGACGACGCCTCCCCGAAGGCGGCAACGTCGGCCGCCGCCGCCGCTACTGCGGCCAATCCTGCCGCCAGCGCGCCTACGAACGCCGCACCGCACTCCAGCGAAGCGGCCTCCCCGAAGACGCCGTCGTCCTCTCCGACAGCGAAATCGCCGCCCTCCAGGACCGGCTCTTCCAGCTCCGCTGCGCCGCCGAAGACATCGTCACCGCAGCGGACGACGGAGCCGACGCCCGCGAACTCCGCGGACTCGCCGCCGAGATCGCCCGAGCGGCCAAGGACCTCGAACAACTCCGCTGACCCCACCCGGCGCCGTGTCGTCCCTCCAGACACGCGTGTCGACCCTCTGAACACGCGTGTCGTCCGTTCAAGCACGCGTGCCGGCCAACGCGGCACTCAACCCAGCCCGTCCAACGCCCGGTACGTCCGATTGCTCGCCGCCGCCGCCCGCTGCTCCCGGCCCGTCGCCTCGATGTAGTTCTGGCTCGTCGCCAAGCTCGCGTGCCCCAGCAACGCCATGATCTCCGACGCCGTCGCCCCGTCCTCCGCCAGCCGCGTCGCGAACGTGTGCCGCAACGCGTGCAGATTCGCCCCCGCCGGCACCCGGTCGTGCAACCCCGCACCCCGGTAACACGACTTCACCAGGTACTCCAGCGCACCCCGCCCGATCGGCTCACCCGCCCGGTCCAGCAACAACGGCGAACCAGGGGAGAACCGCACGTTCGGGAACCGCACCCGGCACGACTCCCGGTACCGCTCGATCAGCTCCGCCAGCACCGGCTGCACCGGAATCGACCGATCCCGGCTGCCCTTGCCCTTCACGTGCAACCGCAGCTCACCGGCGCGCCCCACCAGCGACCGCGCCGACAACGCCCGCATCTCCGCCGCCCGCAACCCCGCCACCAGCCCCAGCGCGATCACCAGCACGTCCCGCTCCGGCCACGGGTCCCGCGCGCGCCGCGAACCCGCGGCCGCCGCCGAGAGCAGCTGCTCCGGGGTTTCCTCGCCCCGCAACGGCTTCGGCGTCAACGCCGGCGTCCGCGGCCGCGCCACCGCCCCCATCGGATTGCCCGCCAGCAGACCATCGGCCACGCAGAACGTGAGGAACTGGTTCCACGTCGACCACGCCCGCAGCACCGAGCTCTTCGCGTGCCCGTCCGCGAACACGCCGAACGCCGACCGCAGCGCCGGCCCGGTGAGGTCGGCGACCTCCAGGTCCTCGGCCGGACGCCCGAGCTCCGAAACCAGGAGAGTGGTGATGCCGGCGAGATCCCGGCGGTAGGCGTCGGTGGTGTGCGGGGAGTCCTTGCGGGGACGGCGGGCGGCGAAGAAGGCTTGCTGGGCCTCGGAAACCTTCATGTGGATCTTGTACCGCACACCACCGACAGTTTCCGTGGCCGGGCCCGACCCCGGCATTTCATGCATAATGGCAATTATGCATGAAATGCCGGGGTAACCCAGGATCTTCCCCTGGGGGACACGGACTTCTCCGGATTTGCCGTACCGGGCCTTCGGACGCCCTCATTGCCCAAACTGCGGGGCATGCGCACACATGTTCGACACCGACTCATGGGAGCCGGGGATGGCCGCCGGGGCCGTGGGCGAATCGAGCGTCGCCAACTGCGCCGTGCGACGACTCCAGCGTGCCCGAACCTCAGTCAGTTTCGTCACCGTGACGTTTTGAGGTCGGGTGACCGGACCTCGGGCTCGAGCCTCTCAGGGGATGCTCTCGGACCTTCTGAGGCTCGGATCGGGCCACTGCTGGTTGGGCGGGCCCGCAAAACCTCACAGGAGCCGTCCTGACGAAGCGAACGCCCTCGCGAGCCCGATAGGTCCAACTCTGGATCTTGGCGCCCCTCCCAGCCTTCCGACCAGCGTGTCACCAAGTGCCGATAATGTACATTATGTCAAGTAACGTCAGTGCCAGTCGCTGATCATGACGTCCTTCGGTGCCGGGGCGCCCTCCCCGGTCTCGACGAGCTGCTTGAGGCTCATCAGGTAGATCGCCCACTTCGTGCTGCAGTGGTGCATGAACTCGCCCGCCTCGCGCCAGCCTTCGTGCTTGAACAGGACGATCGTGTAGTCGTTGCGCTTTTCGAGCTCCCAGCGGATCGTCGTGCCGATCCATTCCGGCGGCCCGTCGACGACCTCCCAGCGGACGAGCCGGCCCGGCTCGAGTTCGAGGACCTTCATGTCGAAGCCGCCCGGGATGAAGCGGAAGGCGATGACGCCGCCGGGTTCGGTGTCCCCCACGGTCTTCTCGGTCCACCAGCCGGCCAGGCCGTCGAGCGTGGTGAGTGCCTCGTAGACCTGATCGGGGTTGGCGTCGTGGACGCCGATGCGGTGCAGGATGTCCATTTCTACTGCTTCCTTTCGATGGTCTTCTCGATGGTTTCGGCGATGTGCTTGATGCGGCGGAGCCGGGCGTCCCAGGCGTTGCCGACGTCGGTGAGCTGGGCGACGGCGCGTGCGAGCTGGTCTTCGTCGACGCGGAACTGTTTTTCGCGGCCGGCGTTGTGGGCGTGGACGAGGCCGGCGCGGTCGAGGACGGTGAGGTGCTTGGCGACGGCCTGGCGGGTGACCGGGAGGTGTTCGCTGAGGCTGGTCGCGGTGCCGCTCCCCTGGTTCAGGAGCAGGTCGAGCATCCGGCGGCGGGTGGGGTCGCCGATGGCGGACCAGAGGTCGTCGTCGACGGCGGTGGTCACCGGGTGGCTCCGACTTCGGTGGCGTAGGCGGGCAGGCGGGACAGGAAGTGGTCCCACCCGGTGGTGTGGTCGGCGTGTTCGGCGGCGATCTTGGCTTCGTCCCAGCCGCGTTCGCGGAAGCCGGTTTCGGTCATCCGGAGGCGGGTGCCGGTGCCGGCGGGTTCGAGTTCGAAGACGACGAGGAACGAGTTGCCGGGGGCGGCGGTCTCCCCTTCGGTGTAGGCCCAGCGGAAGGAGAAGTGTTTCGGGGGGATGGCGTCGACGACGGTGAACTGGACCCAGGAGCCGCCGAAGCCGATGCGGCCCGCTCCCCCGGGTTCGGCGGGGTATTCGGCTTCGTCGGGCCACCATCCGCGGAGGTGTTCGGGGCTGCTGACGACGTCGAAGACGACGTCGGGGTGGGCGTCGATGTGGATTTCCCGTTCGATGGTGCCGTGTTCCATGCGGACTCCTTGTGCAACGTTCGGTTGCGTTTCACGTTAGCTCGCCGGGAGCTGATGTGCAACCTTCGGTTGCGCGCAGGTCCTTCTGGACCCAGGCGACGTCGCGCCAGGCGCCGTGTTTCCAGCCGACCCGGTGGTAGACGCCCGCCGGCTCGAAGCCGAGGGCGCGGTGGAGCCCCGCGCTGGCGTCGTTCGGCAGGGTCATGCCGGCGAAGGCGCGGCAGAAGCCGCGTTCGCGCAGCCGCTCGAACAGGGCTTCGTAGAGGGCGCGGCCCGCGCCGGTGCGGCGGCGGCCGTGTTCGAGGTAGATGCTCGTTTCGCAGGACCAGCGGTAGGCGGCGCGTTCGGCGAAGCGGGTGGCGTAGGCGTATCCGGCGACGCGGCCGTCGTCTTCGAGGACGAGCCAGGCGTGGGCGCCGTCGATGCGGCGGGCCATTTCGGCGGCGGTGGGTGGTTCGGTCTCGAAGGAGACGGCGGTGTCGGTGACGTAGGGCGCGTAGAGGGTCGCGCAGGCGGTGGCGTCCTCGGGGGTGGCGTGTCGGATCATGGCTCATATGGTAGCTGTGATGGCTCGTATAGTATCCAGAGTCATGACCGATCCCCTCTCTGCACGCCTGGCCGCCGCGGTGCACGCCGCCCGGACGTCGCAAGGTCTCTCGTCCGCGGCGCTCGCCGACCGGTCGGGGGTGTCGCGGGCGATGATCGGCAAGATCGAGCGGGGTGACGTGCAGCCGACGGCGGCGTTGCTGGCGAAGCTGTCGGCCGCGCTGGGCCTGACGCTGTCGGAGCTGATCGCGCGGGCCGAGGGTGACGAGCGCCGGCTGGTGCGTGCGGCGGAGCAGCCGGTGTGGGTGGACCCGGACACGGGATACCGGCGGCGGTCGGTCTCCCCCGCGGCGGGCCGTCCGCTGGAGCTGGTGGAGGTGGAGCTGCCGCCGGGGGTCGAGGTGCCGCTGGTGTCGGGGACGTATGCGTTCCTGCACCAGCAGATCTGGGTGCTGGCCGGACAGTTGCGGTTCCACGAGGGTGCGCAGGTGCACGAGCTGGCCGCCGGGGACTGCTTGCAGCTGGGGCCGGCGGCGGACTGCGTGTTCGCGAACCCGGGTCCGGTGCCGTGCCGGTACCTGGTGGCGCTGGTGAAGCGGGCGAGCTGACCGGGCGATCCGATTACGCTCTTTCCATGGTGGAAGTGACCGTGGAAGAGGTCGTGTCGTGCACTCCCGAGGCTTTCCTGGCGTTGGTCATGGATCCACGGCGCTACGCGGAGGTCGACCGCAAGCTGGGCCGGATCGACTGGGTCCGCGCCGACGGTGATGTCGCCGAGTTCCGGTTCCGCTCGGTGCTGCCCGGGCTGGGGCCGGGCCCGAAGATCGTGTCCCGGATGACGCTGACTCCGGGCCGGCGGGTCGATGTGCGGTTGCCCGACCGGCCGGAGAATCGCTTGGCGCGCCGGTTGTCGACGTTCGAGGCGTCCTTCGAGTGCGTGCCGGCGGGCGAGGGGATCCGGGTGCGGCGCCGGATCGCCTTCGGGTTCGTCGCTCCCCTGCGGTGGCTGGTCGAACCGGTGCTGCGTCGCAGGCTGCCGGCCGACGTCGAAGCCGAGGTGAAGGGTGCCAAGCGGTTGCTCGAGCGTTGACTGAAGCAATGAATCAGTGCTTCACTTCTTGACGTGCCCTACCGCCGCACCCCGAAGGTGCAGGAACGCCTCGACGCTCAGCGGGAGACGATCGTCGCCGCCGCGACGCGGCAGCTGGCCGAACACGGCTACGGCGGCTGTTCCGTCGCCGCGGTCGCCGACCGGGCCGGGGTGGCCGTCGGCAGTGTCTACCGGCACTTCCCCACCAAGGCCGACCTCGTCGTGCACGTGTTCCGGCAGGTGGTGACGCGGGAGGTCGAGGCCGTCCGGGCGGCGTCGGCGGAGGCGGGGGCACCGGCCGAGCGGGTCCTGGCGGCCGTCGACACCTTCGCCCAGCGTGCTCTCAAGGCGCCGAAGCAGGCGTATGCCCTGCTCATCGAGCCGGTCGACCCGCTCATCGACGCCGAGCGGCTGGAGTTCCGGCGGGCCTATACCGAGGTCATCGCCGAGCACGTCGCCGCCGGGGTCCGGGACGGCGTGCTGCCGCCGCAGGACGGCCGGCTCACCGCCGCCGCGCTGGTCGGCGCCGCCGCGGAAGTCCTGATCGGGCCGTTGACCAGCGGAAACGCCGGTGACGTCGCCGAGCTTCGCACGTTCATCCTTCGCGCTCTAGGAGGTTCCGATGCCCGCCACGCATGAGGTCACCAACCAGGTCCCGCCGTTGGCCGGGCACGACGTCGCCGACGATCCGGCGCTGCTGGCCGGGCTCGAGCGCGCCGGTGCGGGCTGGGCGGCGGCGGAGCTGCACGAGCTGGGCCGGCTGGCCGGGACGGAGCAGGCGCAGGAGTGGGGCCGGCTGGTCAACGAGAACGAGCCGGTGCTGCGCACCCACGACCGGTACGGCCACCGGATCGACGAGGTCGAGTTCCACCCCCACTGGCACGACCTGATGCGGGTCGCGACGGCGCACGGCCTGCACGGCACGCCGTGGCGGGACCCGCGCGAGGGCGCGCACGTGGCGCGGGCGGCGAAGTTCTACGTCTGGGGCCAGGTCGAAGCCGGGCACAGCTGCCCCATTTCGATGACGTACGCGGCGGTTCCGGCGTTGCGCGCGAACCCGGAGCTCGCGGCGCGGTACGAGCCGCTGCTGGCGGCGACCGAGTACGACTTCGGGCTGCGGGACCCGGCCACCAAGCGCGGCCTGCTCGCGGGCATGTCGATGACCGAGAAGCAGGGTGGCTCGGACGTCCGGGCGAACACGACGACCGCGTCCCCGGCCGGGGACGGCAGCTACACCCTGGTCGGGCACAAGTGGTTCACCTCGGCGCCGATGTGCGACGTGTTCCTGACGCTGGCGCAGGCGCCGGGCGGGCTCTCCTGTTTCCTGCTCCCCCGCGTCCTGCCGGACGGCTCGCGCAACCGGATCCTCCTGCAGCGGCTGAAGGACAAGCTGGGCAACCGGTCGAACGCGTCGTCGGAGATCGAGTACGGCCACGCGGTGGGCTGGCTGGTCGGCGAGGAGGGCCGCGGGGTCCGCACGATCATCGAGATGGTCAACAACACCCGGCTGGACTGCACGCTGGGCAGTGCGTCGGGCATGCGGCTGGGTGCGGTCCGCGCGGTGCACCACGCGACGCACCGGCGTGCGTTCGGCCAGGCGCTGGTGGACCAGCCGCTGATGGCGAACGTCCTGGCCGACCTGGTGATCGAGTCCGAGGCGGCGACGACGGTGGCGATGCGGCTGGCCGCGGCGGGCGACCGGCGTGGTGACGAGCAGGAGCAGGCGTTCCGCCGACTGGGGCTGGCGGTGTCGAAGTACTGGGTGTGCAAGCGGGCGCCGGCGCACGCGGCCGAGGCCCTGGAGTGCTTCGGTGGCAACGGGTACGTCGAGGAGTCGGGGATGCCGCGGCTCTACCGGGAGGCGCCGCTGTCGTCGATCTGGGAGGGCTCGGGCAACGTCGCCGCGCTGGACGCGTTGCGCGCGATGGGCCGGCAGCCGGAGTCGGTCGCGGCGTTCTTCGCCGAGGTCGAACAGGCCGCCGGCGGTGACGCCCGGCTGGACGACGCGGTGGACCGCGTCCGCAAGGAGCTGACCGACCTGGACGGCATCGAGTACCGGGCGCGGCGGCTGGTCGAGGCGATGGCGCTGGTGCTGCAGGGATCGCTGCTGGTGCGCCACGGCCACCCGGCGGTCGCGGACGCCTTCTGCGCGTCGCGGTTCGGCGGCGACTGGGGCATCGCGTTCGGGACGCTCCCGGCCGGCGTCGACACGGGAGCGATCATCGAGCGCGCCGCGGTTCGCTAGCCGGCCCGCTCGGCCCGCTGCCGGGCCAGTTCCTCGACCGCGCTGGGCAGGGTGGTTTCGAAGTCGATCAGCTTGGCCCACGTCGGGGTGATGACGATCCGGACCATGCCGTCGTAGAGGGAGCGCACTTCGCGTTCCCATTCGACCCGCTGCTCGGGGGTCATCTCGTAGCTGCCGTTCATCTGCAGGTACTCCTCCGGGATGCCGTCGACGACGTCGAGTTCGGCGTCGCCGCGGATGAGGAGGATCTTGGGCGGGTGCACTTCGGTGTCGATGGTCAGGGCGACGGCGGGGTTGGCGCGCAGGGACGGCAGCTTCGGGGCGTTCTTCGTCGTGCACAGGACGATCTCCGTGCCGTTCCAGGTGAAGGCGATGGGGATCGAGCGCGGGGTGCCGTCCTTGGCGACGTAGGCCAGCCGGGCGACGTCGCGGTCGAGCAGTTCGCGGCTGAGCGGCTTGTCGAGGACCTCGGCGATCTCGTTCGGCAGCATGGTCGTCTCCTTCTCCGGGGCGGCCTGAGGGGCCGCTGATGCCCCGGGGACGGAGCCGCCGGCGCGTTCTCGACACGCGCCGGCGAAAACTTCAGCGGCCGAGGGCGTCGAGCGCGCCGGCGACCGCGGCGGCTCTGAGATCGGCGACCGGGACGTCGGGGAACTGCATGCAGACGTCCTGCAGGCCGCCGAGGGCCAGGATGGCCCTGGCCTGCTGTTCGAGGGTGGGTGAGGGGCCGCAGATCAGCTCGGTGAGCCGGGTCCGCCAGCCCAGGACGCGGTCGATGAGCCCGAGGTCGGCCAGGGTCGGCATCTCGGCCAGCAGCATGACGACGTCGGCGCGGTGGCGGTAGTTGAAGTCGAAGAAGCCTTCGATCAGCTCGCGCACCGGCGCGTCGCCGCGGGCTTCCTGGTCGAGGAGGAATTTCTCGCCGTCGTCGAGCAGGGGCTGGACGATGCTGCGGACCAGGTCTTCGCGGGACGGGAAGTGGTAGTAGAGCGCGGGTTTGGTGATGCCGAGCCGGTCGGCGATGTCCTGCAGGCTGGTGCGCTGGACGCCTTGGCTGGTGAACAGCTCGCGGGCGACGTCGAGGATGCGCTGCTTGGTGTCGGAAGGCTTCGGCACCGAGCCAGCATAACTGACTTAACGATAGGTAAGGGACTGTGGTACAACTTACCTACCGTTAAGTCAGGGAGGTACTCATGCGGATTCTCGTCTCCGGTGCCAGCGTCGCCGGCCCGGTACTGGCGTACTGGCTCACCCGCCACGGCTTCGACGTCACCGTGGTCGAGCGCGCGCCGGCCCTGCGCAAGACCGGCGGCCACGCCGTCGACCTCTTCCGCCCGGCCATGGACATCACCGAACGGATGGGCGTGCTGCCCCGCGTCGAAGCCCTCGCCACCGGCACGACCCGGATGACCGTGCACCGCGAAGGCGGCCACCGGCCCATCCGGGTGGACCTGGCGAAGGTCTTCCAGGCCACCTCCGACCGGCACGTCGAGGTCATGCGCGACGACCTCAGCGAGATCTACTACGACGCCGGCCGCGAAGACGTCGAGTACCTCTTCGGCGACTCGATCACCGGCATCTCCCCCGACGGCGAGGTCACCTTCGAGCACGCGCGGGCGCGCCGGTTCGACGTCGTCGTCGGGGCCGACGGGCTGCACTCGAACGTCCGGCGCCTGGTCTTCGGGGAAGAGGCCGGGCTGACGACGTTCATCGGCGCCTACCTGGCGGTGCTTTCCCTGCCGGACAGCCTCGGCCTCGACGGTGAGGCCATCACCCACCTCGGCCCCGGCCGCACCGCCTCCCTCTACAGCGCCCGGCACCTGGGCGAGGCACGCGCGGTGTTCCTGTTCCGCCGCGACGAGCCGCTCGACTACCACCACCGGGACGTTCCCCGCCAGCAGCAGCTGCTCCGGGCAGCGTTCTCCGGGATGCATCCGCAGGTCGACGGCTGGCTGGCCGGTCTCGACGGCCCGGGCCCGTTCTACTTCGACTCGATCACCCAGCTGCGGCTGGACACGTGGTCGCGCGGCCGCGTGACGCTCGTCGGCGACGCCGGATACTGCCCCGGCCCGGCCGTCGGCGGCAGCACGAGCCTCGCGGTGCTCGGCGCGTACGTCCTGGCCGGCGAACTGGCCGCGGCGAACGGCGACCACGAACGTGCCTTCGCCGCCTACGAGCGGGAGATGGACGAGCTGGTGCGCCGCAGCCGCGCCTTCGCGATGGGCGCGGCACGAAGCCTGATCCCCGCCTCACGGGCCGGGGTCTGGGCACTGGCCCGGGGCGGCCAGCTGGTCTCGGCACTGCCGGCCGGGTGACGCGGGCACTCGCGAAGCTCAACACCGGCGGCGTCCGCATGCACGATTCGATGCGGGTCAAGGACTACGCGGCGAAGGCGGCGGCCTGACGCTGGAGGGGACCCCGTGGTGGTGGGAGCCCCCTCCAGCTTCGACAGCGGGTCTCTGCCTCGAACACTGTCGGTCACCGGCAGCAGCCGGGCGGGCGCGCGGGAGAACCCGCGCGCCCGCACCCCCAGTGGCCCGGCGGAACCCGCCGTCAGTGCACAGGAGACAACGAGTCCCGCGCTGGATACCGGGAAAGTTGGCGGAATTCAGCCCCGCAGCGAGCCGGAGCGCAGGTGCTGGCCGACCGGGCCCGGTCCGGCGCGCCCGGTCGGCGGGTGCCGCGAATGACTCATTCGGGACGCCGGAGGTCGCGAATGAGTCATTCGCGACCTCCGGCGTCCGGCGGCACTCAGCCCACCAGCAGCCCCGGATCGTGCTCCGGAGCCCCTGCGGGCCACCACATCTGTCCTTCGCGCCGGTACGGGTGCCACCGGCCCCGGCGATCCAGCCTCAGCTGCACCGCACCGACCGTGCAGTGGTTGCGCTCGAACACCGGCTCCCCCGCCACGTCCGCGAGCGCCGCCCGCGCGGCCGCCACGGCCGCTTTCGGCGGGGTCCACGGCGTTTCCAGCACCTCCAGCCCGTCCGGCCCGCCGTACCGCCACGCCGCGACCGCCCGCGCGAAGCCCGCACCCTCACCCAGCCGCCCGGCCACCGAGGGGAACTCGGCGGCCAAGCGGACCGCGTCCTGCCGCCGACCCGGCCACGGCCGCCCCGCCGACAACGCCCGCGCCCGCCCGGCCGCGTTCGCCGCCAGCAGCGCGAACACCTCGGCCGGCACCCCCGGCGCCGCCGGGATCGACGGGGCGCCCGACGGCCGGAACCCGGCCAGGTCGGGCAGCTCCCCCGGAACCCGGTCCGCCGCCGGCTCCGCGACCGGCACCGGTGCGGTGCGGCTCTCCAGCTCCTCGCGGATCTCCCGCTCGCCCTTGCCCCGCATCAGCAGCAACAGGAACGGGTCCGCGTCGAGCAGCCACGACGCCTGGAACGACAACGCCGCCGCGTGCCGGCACGGCAGCTCCCAGCCCGGGCAGTCGCACTCCGGATCGAGATCGCCGATCCCCGGCAGCAGGTCGACGCCTGCCGCCTCGACCAGGTCGGGCGGCAGGTCGCGGTCCAGCAGCGCCGCCAGGTGCCCCGCGCGGGAGGCGACGCGGTCGAGCAAACGCGTCCAGTCCGGCTCCGGCAGCTCAGCCAGCCGCAGCTGCGTGCGGTACGGGCCGCCGTCGGCGTCGTCGACCACCGCCGCGATGCGGCCCGGGCTGACCGTGATCGGGCCGACCAGGCCGGCCGCGGCGTACTTGCGGCCCTTCTTCAGCTGACGCAGGTCCAGCGCGGTGTCCTCCATCGCCCGCACCCACGCCCGGCCCCACCACGAGCGGGCGAGGTGCCCGGCCGCCCCGAACGCGGGAAACCCGCGCACCCGGTCGTCGGTCATCCGCGGCTCCTCAGTTCGACGAGCTCGGCCAGCTCGGTGTCCGACAGTTCCGTCAACGCGGCTTCGCCGCCGGCCAGCACCGCCTCGGCCAGCGCCCGTTTCTCCCGCAGCATCGCCGCGATCCGGTCCTCGACCGTCCCTTCGGCGACGAGCCGGTGCACCTGGACCGGCCGGGTCTGCCCGATCCGGTACGCCCGGTCGGTCGCCTGGTCCTCCACCGCCGGGTTCCACCAGCGGTCGAAGTGCACGACGTGGTCGGCGCGGGTGAGGTTCAGCCCCGTCCCGGCGGCCTTCAACGACAGCAGGAACACCGGCACCGCACCGGCCTGGAACCGGGCCACCAGCTCCTCGCGCCGGGGCACCGGGGTGCCGCCGTGCAGCAGCTGCGTCGCGATCCCGCGGCCGGCCAGGTGCTTCTCCAGCAGCCGCGCCATGGCGACGTACTGGGTGAACACCAGCACCGCGCCGCCGGTGGCGAGGATCGTGTCCAGCAGCTCGTCGAGCAGCTCCACCTTGCCCGAACGGCCGCCGGGTTCCTTGAGGTACTGCGCCGGGTGGTTGCAGATCTGCTTGAGCGCGGTCAGCAGCTTGACGATCCGGCCGCGCCGGGCCATCCCGTCGCTCCCGGCGATCTCGGCCATCATCTCCCGCACGACCGCCTCGTACAGCGCCACCTGGTCCGCGCTGAGCGCCACCGGCCGGTCCGTCTCGGTCTTCGCCGGCAGCTCGGGCGCGATCCCCGGATCGGACTTGCGACGCCGCAGCAGGAACGGCCGCAGCAACCGCGAAAGCCGTTCGGCCGCCGCGGAGTCCCCGGCTTCGATCGGCTTCGCCCACCGCGTCCGGAACTCGCTCAGCGACCCCAGCAGGCCGGGCGCGGTCCAGTCGAGGATCGCCCACAGCTCCGAGAGCGTGTTCTCCACCGGCGTGCCGGTCAGTGCCACCCGCGCCGCCGCCGGCACCAGCCGCAGCGCCTTCGCCGTGCCCGAACGGTGGTTCTTGACGTGCTGGGCCTCGTCGGCCACCAGCAGCCCCCACCGAACCCCGGCCAGCGGCGCGGGATCGGTGCGCAGCGTGCCGTAGGTCGTGAGGACGAACCCGGCGGCGTTCTCGACGTCCTCGAGCGAACGGGCGCTGCCGTGGAAGCGCCGCACCGGCACGCCGGGGGCGAACCGGCGGATCTCGCGTTCCCAGTTGCCCAGCAGCGAAGCCGGGCACACCACCAAGGTCGGCCCCGCGGCCCGGTGCAGGTGCAGCGCGATCAGCGTGACCGTCTTGCCCAGGCCCATGTCGTCGGCGAGGCACCCGCCGAGCCCGAGCCCGGTCACCGTGGCCAGCCACTGCAGCCCCCGCAGCTGGTAGTCCCGCAGCGTCGCCGCCAGCCCGGCCGGCGGGGCCTGCGGGTGCGGCGGCTCGGACAGCCGCTCCCGCAGCCGCGCCAGCCAGCCGCCGGTGACGACCTCGACCACCTCGCCGTCGACCTCGGTCGTCCCCGACAGCTCCGCCCCCAGCGCGTCGACCGGGGTCAGCGGCTTCAGCGCCCGGTCCCGCGCCTTCGCCGCCAGCGCCGGATCGACCAGCACCCAGCGCTCGCGCAGCCGCACCACCGGGCGGCGCGCCTCGGCGAGCGCGTCCAGTTCCGCCTCGGTCAGCACCTCACCGCCCAGCGCGAGCTGCCAATCGAACGCCAGCGCGCGCCCGCCGCCGAAGAACGACGGCAGATCGCCCGGGGTGTCCCCGGCGCGGACGACGGGCCGCGCGGTCAGCGCTCCCGCCAGCTCGGCCGGCCAGTGCACGTCGATCCCCGCCGCCGCCAGCCGTGGTGCCGCGGCCGCGACCAGCTCGGTCACGTCGTCCTCGCCCAGCGCCACCTCGGCCGGCACCGCCGAGGTCAGCAGCGGGCTCAGCGCCGGCCACACCTGCGCGCCGCGGCGCAACGCCAGCAGGACGTCGATGCGGGCCCGCGGCCCGAAGCGCCCGGTCTCCCACAGCTGCGCCGCGTCGGCGACCTGCCCGGGATCGGCCAGGCTGTGCACCTGGACCACGGCGTGGAACCGCCCGCTCTCGAACCCGCCGGGTGCGGTCACCCGCAGCGACACGCGGATCCCCGAGTCCAGGCCCGCGGCCAGCTCGCCCGCCCAGTCGCGCAGGGCATCCGCGCGCTGCGGTGCGACGGCGGCGAACAACCGCGTCCCGGCCGCTTTGGCCGCGGCGGGCGTGCGGGGCAGCGTGTCGGCGACGGCGTCCAGGAAGGCCCGCAGCAGCGGTCCCGGCGCGCGCTCGTCCGGCGGCATCGCGGCGGCGAGGTCCCGCAGCCACGCGGCTTCCGCCGGTTCCAGCGGACCGACGCGCCAGGCGTCGTGTCCGGCCGCGGTGACGCCGGGCAGCAGCCGTCCCGCGGCCACCAGCCGCAGCGCGGCCTTCGCCGCGGTCGCCCAGAAGGCGTCAGTGCCGGCCAGCAGCTCCGGCAGGCCGTCCGCAATGGACAGTTCACGACCGTCGACCACCAGGCGGCCCGTCCGCGGTGGTTCGCCCGGTTCGAAGTGGACGTTCAGTTCCCCAGCCTCCCGTACCTGCGCACCGACAACGGCACGAACACCGCCAGCAGCACCAGCGGCCACCCCACGGCCATCGGCACCGCGTGCGCACTCACCCAGGACGTCCCCGCCGCGCCCGGGTTGCCGAACAGCACCCGCGCCGCGGTCACCGTGGAGGACAACGGGTTCCACTCCGCCACGGTTCCCAGCCACGCCGGCATCGTCGAGGTCGCCACGAACGCGCCGGAGAGGAACCCGAACGGGAATTCCAGCGTCTGCGCCACTGTCACCATCGACGGATCGGCGGTCAGCAGGCCCAGGTAGATCCCGGCCCACACCAGCGCCGTCCGCAGCAGGAGCAGCAGGCCCAGCGCCGCGAGGGTCTCACCCAGGCTGCCGTGCGGGCGCCAGCCGACGGCGAACCCGCAGCCGACCAGCACGGCCAGCGCGAGGACGGCGTTCACCAGGTCCGCCGCCACCCGCCCGGTGAACACCGCCGACGGCGCCATCGGCAGCGACCGGAACCGGTCGGTGACGCCCTTGCCGGTGTCGTCCAGCACCGCGATCATCGTCCCCGAGAGCCCGAAGGCCATGGTCATCGCGAACATCCCCGGCATCAGGAACTCCCGGTAGGAGCCCCCGCCGGGCACGCTCATCCCGCCGCCGAGCAGGTAGGCGAAGATCAGCACCATCAGGATCGGGAACGCCACCACCCCGGCCAGGCGCGCCGGGCGCCGCGCCAGCTGGGCCAGGCAGCGCTGGGTCAGCGTCCAGCCGTCTTCGATCGCCCACCTCATCGCGGCACCCCCGTCAGCTGCAGGAACACTTCGTCCAGCGTCGGCTGCCGCAGCGCCACGTCGGCGAACGCCAGCTCGGTCGCCGCCAGCTCCCGCACGACGTCGGTCAGCATCGACGGCTCGGCCGCCGCGCTCACCCGCAGCTCCTCGGTGACCGGCTCGGCCCCGGTGACCCGCGCGAGCAGGCCCGCCGCCGCGCCGAGCGCGTCCGGGTCGGTGAGCACCAGCTCGATGCGGGTCACCCCGAGCGAGCCCTTCAGCTCGGCCGGGGACCCTTCGGCGATCACCCGGCCGTGCTCGACGAGGGAAATCCGGTCGGCCAGCCGGTCGGCCTCCTCCAGGTACTGCGTCGTGAGCAGCACCGTCGTCCCGTCCGCGACCAGCGATCGCACCGCCCGCCAGACCTCGGCGCGGCTGCGCGGGTCCAGCCCGGTCGTCGGCTCGTCGAGGAAGAGCACCCCCGGGGCCGCCAGCAGTGCCGAGGCCAGGTCGAGCCGCCGCCGCATCCCGCCGGAGTAGGCCGACACCGGCTTCGGCCCGGTGTCGGCGAGGCCGAACCGCTCGAGCAGGTCGTCGGCGCGCCGGGCGGCCTGCCGGCGGCCCAGGTGGTGCAGCCGGCCGAAGAGGATCAGGTTCTGCCGCCCGGACAGGATTTCGTCGACGGCGGCCTGCTGGCCGACCAGCCCGATCGACGCCCGCACCTTCGCCGGTTCGGTGGCGACGTCGAACCCGGCCACCCGGGCGACGCCGCCGTCGTGACGCAGCAGCGTCGAGAGCACGCGGACCGCGGTGGTCTTGCCCGCGCCGTTGGGTCCCAGCAGGCCGCACAGAGTGCCGGCCGGGACGGAGAGATCGAACCCCTCGAGGGCGTACGCGTCGCCGTAGCGCTTGCGCAGTCCCTCGGCGTGAATGTGCGGAGTCATCCTGCCCCTTAACTCTGTACAGTGTACGAAAAAGAGGTTAGCACAACTCTGTACGTTGTACGGGAATCAGGTGGGCAGAATGGCCGGAGTGCGCACGCAGGAGAACGGTGACGGCGACCCCCGGCGGGCGATCGAGCTGCTCTGGGGCGTCTCGGCACCCCCGCGCCGCGGCCCCAAACCCAAGCTGGCCACGGCCGACGTCGTCCGCGCCGCGATCGCGCTCGCCGACGCCGACGGCATCGAAGCCGTCACCATCCGCCGGGTCGCCGAGCAGCTCGGCGTCTCCCCCATGTCGCTCTACACCTACGTGCCGGGCCGGGCCGAGCTGCTGGACCTGATGATCGACCACGCCCACGGCGAGCTGGCCGCCCCGGAGGAAGGCCTCGGCTGGCGGGCGGCGCTGACCGCGATCGCCGAAGCGCAGTGGGCGCTGTTCCACCGCCACCCCTGGCTGCTGCACGTGACCACCAGCCGCTCGGCGCTGGGCCCGCACAGCTTCGCCAAGTACGAACACGAACTGCGCGCGATCGAGGGCATCGGCCTCGGCGACGTCGAGATGGACGCCGTGGTCAGCCTCGTCACCGGCCTGGTCCGGAGCACCGCGCGCAGCTCGCTCGACAACGCCCGCCTGGTCCGCGCCACCGGCATGACCGACGCGCAGTGGTGGGAGCGCGCCTGGCCGGTGCTGGCCGGCATCCCGGCCGCCGACGCGGCGCACTACCCGATCTCGGCCCGCGTTGGCCAGGCGGCAGGGGAAGCCCACAACGCCGCCGAGAACCCGGCCTACACCTTCCGCTTCGGCCTCGCCCGGGTCCTCGACGGCATCGAGGCGCTCGTGTCAGAACGTCAGCAGTAGCCGCGCCGGGCGCCAGGTCCCGCCGTCGGGCGCCCGCGGGACGTCCTCCACCAGCGCCAGGTCCGGGAAGCGCGCGAACAGCGACGACAACGCCACCTCGGTCTGCACCCGCGAGATCGAGGCGCCCAGGCAGAAGTGCGGGCCGTGCGAGAAGCCCAGCTGCGCCGGCCCCGAACGGGTGATGTCGAAGCGGTCCGGCTCGGCGAACGCCCGCGGATCGCGGTCGGCGGCCACCAACGCCGCCGTCACCCGCTCACCCTGGCGGATCAGCTCGCCGTCGATCTCGACGTCCTCGCGCGCGAACCGCGGCGTCGTCAGCAGCTGCGGGCTGCACCAGCGCATCAGCTCCTCCACCGCCCCCGGCCACAACCCGGGGTCCGTGCGCAGGAGAGCCAGCTGGTCCGGGTGCCCCAGCAGCGCTTCGACGGCGTTGGCGATGAGGTTCACCGGCGTCTGCCCGCCCAGGACCAGGTGCCACACCAGGGTGACCAGCTCGGTGTCGGTGAGCCGGTCACCGTCCTCGGCCTGGACCCGCACCAGGTCGCCGATGAGGTCGTCGCCCGGCTCGGCCCGGCTGCGCGCCACGGCTTCCCGCGCGCCCTCGATGATCGCCGGGATCGCCGCGGCGAAGTCCGGCCCCATCCCGCTCGCGACCGCGGCCCCGTACTCGCGCCAACGCGGCCGATCCGCCGGGGGAATGCCGACCAGCTCGCAGATGACGTCGATCGGCAGCGGCCGCGCGAAGTGCGGCACCAGATCGACGACGCCGTCTTCGGCGTGCCCGGGCAGCTCGTCGAGCAGCCCCTCGGTGATCGCGGCCAGCCGTGGCCGCAGCTGCGCGGCCCGCTTCGGCGTGAACGCCGGCGCCACCAGCCGCCGCAGCCGCAGGTGCTCCGGCCCGTCCTTCTCCGACATCGTCTCCAGGTACGCCAGGCAGTGCTCGGGGATCCCGGGCGGCCGCATGAAACTGCCGGAGTTCACCTCGAACCGCGCGTCGGTCAGCATCGCGCGCGCTTCGGCGTAGCGGGTCAGGGCCCAGAACGGACCGAAACCGGGGATGACCAGCTTGGCCACCGCACTCACTTCCCGCGCCCGGTCGTAGGCGGTGAACGGGTCGGTGAGCACCTTCGGGTCGGTCAGGTCGATCTCGGGGGTCATCCACCACTCCAGATGTTCAAATCAGATGTTCTTATCATTTCAGTGGTCACGGTATCTTGATCGGCGATCCCACGGCAAGGAGGACGATGGCCAGGCTCAGCAGGGCGGAGACCCAGGAGCGCAACCGCGCCAAGGTGCTCACCGCCGCCCGCGACGAGTTCGCCCAGCGCGGCTTCCGCGAAGCGAAGATCGACGTCATCGCCGAACGCGCCGAACTCACCCGCGGCGCGGTCTACTCCAACTTCCCCGGCAAACGCGCCCTGTACTTCGCCGTCCTGGCCGACCTCGCCGAACGCGCACCCCGGCCCGCCATCCCGCCGCGGTACCCGGCCGCGGCCGACGTCCTGGCCGCCTTCGCCCGCGCCTGGATCGCCCGGCTCCCGCTGGCCACCGACACCGACAGCGAAGACGCCCGCCTCGCCCGCGACCTGCTGCCCGAAGTCCTCGCCGACGAGCACACCCGGCGCCCCTTCGCCCAGCTCATGCACGTCGACGCGATCCTGCTCGGGCTCGCCCTCGAACGCGTCCGGCCGGGACGCCGTCTCGTGCGGGTCGCCGAAGCCGCGCTCACCACGCTGCACGGCGCGAGCCAGCTCGCCGCCGCCGCGCCCGGCTTCGGCGAGCCGTTCCACCTGGTCACCGCCTGCGCCGCCCTGCTCGAGCTGGACCTGAGCGACGACTGGCCGGCCGAGCCGCCGATCACCACCCAGGCCCGGCCCGCCGGGGAGCCGTGGAACCCGCCGGCGGCGACCGATCTCCTGACCGGCGAAACCTTCCGGCCCGGCGACGGCGTCGTCACCGTCCTCGGCCTGCACCGCGCCGCCGCCTTCGAAGAGGCCGTCCGCGCCGGCGCCGACGTCACCGCCGTGCTCGTCACCAGCGACCCCGGCGAACTCGCGCCACTGGCCCGGCTCGCCGTCGCCGACCTGCGCGGCTGCCTCGACCAGGCGATCGCACCCCCGGCCCGGCCCCGGCTGCGGCTCGTCTGCGACGCGACCGGCGCACTCGCGGCCGCCGCCGGCGTCACCGCCGTCAGCGACGCCACCGAGACGGCGGTCCGCGTGGAAGACGGCCGGATCGTCGTGCGCGCCGAAGGGTACGGCGCGTGTCACGCCGCGGCTGTCGGTCCCGGGCCGTCCCGTTCGTCGGGGTACTGACCGGCACGAAAGGAGCGGTGGGGTGGACGTCGAGACCGCGCTCGCCGAGGCGTTCCGCGAAGAGTGGGGCCAGGTCGTGGCCACGCTCATCCGGATCACCGGCGACTGGGACCTCGCCGAGGAGTGCGCCCAGGAAGCCTTCGCCCTCGCCCTGCGCACCTGGCCCCGCGACGGCGTCCCCGATCGGCCGGGCGCCTGGCTGACCACCGCCGCCCGCCACCGCGCCACCGACCGGCTCCGCCGCGACGCCCTCGGCGCCGCCAAGCTCCGGGAGGCCGCCCGCATGCCCGTCCCCAGCCCGGTCCCCGAACCCGACGACAGCGGCGTCACCGACGACCGGCTGCGGCTCATCTTCACCTGCTGCCACCCCGCGCTGGCCACCGAAGCCCAGGTGGCGCTCGCCCTGCGCACCCTCGCCGGGCTGTCCACCGCCGAGATCGCCCGCGCCTTCCTCGTCTCGGAAGCCACCATGTCCCAGCGGCTCGTGCGGGTGAAGCGCAAGATCCGCCACGCCCGCATCCCCTACCGCGTCCCGCCAGCCCACCTTTTGCCCGAACGCACCAACGCCGTGCTCGGCGTGCTCTACCTGACGTTCAACGAGGGCTACTCCGCCAGCGCGGGACCCGACCTGCTCCGCCCGGACCTCGCCGCCGAAGCGCTCCGGCTCGCCCGCGTCCTCGCGCGGCTGATGCCCGACGAACCCGAAGCACTCGGCCTGCTCGCCCTGATGCTGCTCCAGCACGCCCGCCGCGCCACCCGCGTCGACGACGACGGCGTCCTCGTCCCGCTCGAAGAGCAGGACCGCACCCGCTGGGACACCGCCGCGATCACCGAAGGCACCGCCGTCCTGGAGACCGCGCTGCGCCGGCGCCGTCCCGGGCCGTACCAGATCCAGGCCGCCATCGCCGCCTGCCACGCCACCGCCGCCCGTGCCGCCGACACCGACTGGCCCCAGATCGCCGGCCTCTACGACCAGCTGCGCAAGCACGTCCCCAGCGCCGTCGTCGAACTCAACCGCGCCATCGCGGTCGGCATGGCCGACGGACCGGCCGCCGGGCTCGCCCTCCTCGACGCCCTGCCGCTGCCGGGCTACCACCTGCTGGCCGCCACCCGCGCCGACTTCCTCCGCCGCCTCGGCCGCCACGCCGAAGCCCGGCGCTGGTACGAGCAAGCCCGCGACCTCGCCGGCACCGACGCCGAACGCAGCTACCTCGCGCGAAGAATTTCCGAGACGGTGTCGGTCCCGGGCGACGCCGTTCGTCGGGCTGGTGAAGCCCGACCACCGGAGGAACACCGATGACCACCCTCGCCGTCCCCGGCGCCACCCTCACCTACGACGTCCACGGCCGCGGGCCGGTGCTGCTGCTGATCCCCGGCGGCCCCGCCGACGCCGCGGTGTTCACGCACCTCCGGCCGCTGCTGGCCGAAGACCACACCGTCGTCACCTACGACCCGCGCGGCCTGTCCCGCAGCCCCCTCGACGGCACCCCGGGGCCCGATCCGGTCCGCGACCACGCCGAAGACGTGCACCGGCTGCTCACCGAAGTCGGCCCGGCCGACGTCCTGGCCAGCAGCGGCGGCGCGATCACCCTGCTCGAACACCTGCGCCACCACCCCGCCGACGTCCGCACGGCCGTGCTGCACGAACCGCCGGTCACCCGGTACCTGCCCGCGGGCGCCCTCGACGGCCCCGACATCCCCACCCTGTTCCGCGACCACGGCCTCGCGGCCGCCTTCGCCGCGTTCATGAAAGTCGTGGGCGTCGACCCCGCACCGCCCCTCGACCCGCGCGCCGAGGGCAACTTCGCCTACTTCTTCGGCCACCTCATGCCCGCGACCGGCGCCTACGAGCCCGACCTCGACACGCTGAGGGCCACGCCGGCGCGGCTGGTGGTCGCCGTCGGCGAGCAGTCCACCGAACTGCCGGTCCACCAGGCCGCCCTCGGGCTGGCCGAGGCCCTCGGCGTCGCCACCGAAGTGTTCCCCGGCGGCCACGGCGGGTTCGACACCGACGCCGAAGCTTTCGCCGCGCGCCTGCGCGAAGTCCTGAAAGGATGCTGACATGCAGTACCTGCTGATGATCTGCGGCGACGAAACGGCCGAAGAACACGCGCATGACGGCTGCGGCGGCTGGAGCGAGGACATGGAACGCCGCGGCAAGGTCCGCGGCGGAGGCGGCCTGCGCCCGCCGTCGGAAGCCACCACCATCCGCGTCCGCGACGGCGAAGTGCTGCTCACCGACGGGCCGTTCACCGAAGCCAAGGAACAGATCGGCGGCTTCGTCATCCTCGACTGCGCCGACCTCGACGAAGCCCTCGAACTCGCCGCCCGCCACCCCGCCGCCACCTACGGCAGCATCGAGGTGCGCCCGATGCTCGGACCGGAGGACTTCGCCTGATGCCCGCCGTCGTCGAGCGGCCCGCCCAGCGGTACGTCGCCGAACGCGCCACCGTCGGCATCGCGGACTTCCCGCGGATCGCCGACCGGCTGCCACCGCTGATCGGCACCCTCGCCGCCGGGGGCGTGGCCCTGGCCGGAGCGCCGTTCTTCCGCTACCGCGTGCTCCACCCCGGCCCCCGGTTCACCGTCGAAGCCGGCGTCCCGATCGACGGCGGCCACGCCCCGGCCGAGCCCGCCTTCCTCGGCGAGCTCCCGGCGGGCCGGTTCGTCCTCGACACCTACGTCGGCCCACCCGGCGGCCTCGCCGCCGCGACCGAGGCCGTGCTGGCCTGGGGTGCTGCCGAAGGCCTCACCTGGGACCGCACCCCGGGAGCGGACGGCGAGGAATGGGGCTGCCGCCTGGAAGTGCTGCGCAGCGACCCCCGCGAAGTCCCGGACCCCGCCCGGTGGGTCACCGACCTGCTCTTCCGCATCGAGGGCTAACCGCGCCGGGTGAGCACGGCCGCGACCAGGCAGCCGAAGCCCGCCGTGCTCACCAGCGCGCGCAGCACGTTCCAGCGGACCCACGTCGTCTCGAACGCCGCCCGCACCGCCGCGTAGTCGTCGCCCCCGCTGTCGAGCGCGTTGTTCAGCGGGATGTTGACCACCCCGGTGATCACCACCATCGCCGCCAGCAGCACGAACCCGGCGATCACCCACGGCCGCGGCCCCGGGTTCAGGAACACCGCCACCCCGGCCAGCAGCGGCGCGCCCAGGAACGTCAGCAGGAACACCGGGTTCACGATCGCCACGTTGATCCCGCGCATGCCCTCCACGAACATCTTGTCGTCCCCGCGCGCCAGGCCCGGCATCACCGAACAGGCGTAAGCGTAGAACAACCCCGCGATCAACCCCGCCGCGACCAGCGCGGCCACCAGCACCACCGTCGACATCGGTTTCCCCTTCCCCGTCACCGCGCCCAGACCCCGGTCGCCGCGGCATCCCGGGCGAAATCGGCGAACTCCGTCGCCGGCCGGCCCAGCACCCGCTCGACGTCGGAGGTCACCGACGAGTTGCGGCCGTCCAGCACCCGCGCGAACAGCTCGGTCAGCGCGCCGGCCTCCGCCTCCGGCAAGCCCCGCCCCGCCGCCGCGGCGGCGAACTCCCCGGCCGAAACCGGAACATAGCGGACATCCCGCCCGGACGCGGCGGCAATCTGCGCGGCGGCGTCGGCGAAACTCAGCAGCCGCGGCCCGGTCAGCTCGTACAGCTCGCCGGTGTGCCCGGGCTCGGTCAGCACCTTCACCGCGACGTCGGCGATGTCGCGGACGTCGACGAACGGCTCGGTCACCGTCCCCGCCGGCAGCGCGATCTCCCCGGCCCGCACCGCGTCCAGCAGGAAGTGCTCGCTGAAGTTCTGCGCGAACCAGCTGCACCGCAGGATCGTCCAGCCGGTCCCGGCCGCCCGGACGATCCCCTCGCAGGCCTCGGCTTCCTCTTCGCCGCGGCCGGACAGCAGCACCAGGTGCCGCACCCCGGCCGCGACCGCCAGTTCGGCGAAGGCGCGGATGTCGCCGGCGGCGTCCGGCACCACCAGATCGGGGTAGTAGGTCAGGTAGACCGCGCCGGCGCCGTCGAGCACCGGCGCCCACGTGCCGCGGTCACCCCAGTCGAACGGCGGCACCCCGCGCCGCGACGTGCTCCGCACCGGCAGGCCGCGCTCGCGCAGCCGGTCCGCCACCCGGCGACCGGTCTTGCCGGTGCCGCCCACCACCAGGAAGTTCGTTGTCATGGAAGTCAGTCAACCGGCCACCGGTGAGACTCTCCATAGCTGAAAGCCTCGATCGCATGTTCCAGCGTCTACAGTCGAGACATGGATCCACTCGCCGCGCTCCTCGACGGCCCCCGCGCCCACGGCGCGTTCCTGCTGCGTTCGGTGGTGACCCCGCCGTGGTCGTTGCGCATCGAAGACCGGGCACCCCTGACCGTGGTGTCGGTGGTGCGCGGCGAAGCGTGGATCGTGCCCGACACCGCCGACGGCGTCCTGCTGGGCGAAGGTGACGTCGCGATCGTCCGCGGCCCCGATTCCTACCTGGTCGCCGACCACCCGTCGACGCCGCCGCAGGCGCTCATCCTGCCCGGCCAGGAGTGCCGCACCCCCGACGGCGGTCACCTGACCGAACTCGCCGACCTCGGCGTGCGCACCTGGGGCCACGGCACCGACGGCCCGGTCGTGCTGCTCACCGGCACCTACGGCATGGAAGGCGAGCTGAGCAACCGGCTGCTGGCCGCGCTGCCGACGGTGCTCGTCCTGCGCGCGGCCGACTGGCCGAACCCGGTCGCCGGGCTGCTCGCCGCCGAGATCGGCCGGGACGTACCCGGCCAGGAAGCCGTCCTCGACCGGCTGCTCGACCTGCTGCTCATCGCCGCGCTGCGAGCCTGGTTCGACCGGCCGGACACCAGCGCACCGGCCTGGTACCGGGCCCACGACGACCCGATCGTCGGACAGGCGCTGCGGCTGCTGCAGCACCAGCCGGCCGAGCCGTGGACGGTCGCCAAGCTCGCCGCCGACGTCGGCGTGTCCCGCGCCGCCCTGGCCCGGCGGTTCGCCGCCTCGGTCGGCGAGACACCGATGGCGTACCTGACCGGCTGGCGGCTCGCCCTGGCCGCCGACCTGCTGCGCCAGCACCCGGAAACGACGATCGCCTCGATCGCCCGCCAGGTCGGCTACGGCAGCGCCTTCGCCCTGAGCACGGCCTTCAAGCGCGAATTCGGCGTCAGCCCGCAGAACTACCGGGCGCGGACGTAACGACTGTGGTAACTTTTATCTGATCAGATAAAAGTGTGGAGGGGTCATGGGGCGGACGTTCACCAACGAGGCGCGGCGGGCACAGATCATGCGGGCGGCGATCGACACGATCGCGGAGGTGGGGTACGCGAAAGCGTCCTTCGCGCGGATCACCGAGAAGGCCGGGCTGAGCGGCCCGCGGATGATCTCCTACCACTTCGCCGACAAGGACGAACTGATCCACGAGATCCTGATGCACGTCCTCACCGCCGGGGCGGTGTTCATCAACGAGCGGGTCGAAGCCGAAGACACCGCGACCGGCAAGGTGCGGGCCTACCTCGAGGCCAACCTGCAGTTCCTGCGCGAACACCCCGACGACATGGCGGCCCTGACCGAGATCGGCCCGCACCTGCGCACCGCGACCGGCCGGTCGTACACCTCCGTCAGCGCGCAGGAAGTCAGCGTGCAGAGCCTGGAGAAGCTCCTCGCCCAGGGCCAGGCGAGCGGCGAATTCCGCGACTTCGACCTCCGGTCGATGGCGGTGCTGATCCGGGGAGCCGTCGACGGAGCCGCACGCCGGCTGCGCGACGAAGCCGACTTCGATTTCGACGCCTACACCGCCGAAGTCGTCACGACGTTCACCCTGGCGGTGGCCCGGTGAAGCGGCTCAACGGCGTCCTGATCGAGGTGCTCGCGCCGCTGGCGCTGTTCTACGGGCTGCGCGCCGCGGGCGTGAACCAGCTGCTCGCCCTCCTCGCCGGCGCGGCCATCCCGGTCGTCACCGGACTGCGCGACCTGGCGGCGGGAAAGCGGATCGGCGGCGTGCGCTGGTTCGTGCTCGGCGCGATGGCGGTGACCGTGGCCGGGTCCTTCATCAGCGGCAGCCCCCGCGCCCTGTTGCTGCGCGGCGTGGTGCTGATGGCGGCGCTCGGCGGATTCCTCCTGGTCACCGTGTGGGCCCGGCGCCCGTTCCTGTACGAAGCGGCGAGGACGGTCTTCGACGAGGACAAACAGCGCACCTGGTGCCGCAACTGGGACGACCACCCGCCGTTTCGCCGCCTGCTGCGCCTGTGCAGCGCCCTCTGGGCGGCGGCGTGCCTGCTCGACGCGGTACTGCGGGCGGTGATCGTGCTGGTCCTGCCGGTGGACGCGGTGCCCCTCGCCGAACTGGCCCTGCTGGTGGTGACGCTCGCCGCGCTCGTCATCGTCCAACGCGTCTTCGGCCGCGCCTTCCTGCGCCGCCACGGGCTGCGGCTGAACGGCGTGGAAGTCACCCCCGTGGCGGCGGCGCGGTGACCGGCGCGGTCACGCTGATCACCGGCGGCGCGAGCGGAATCGGCGCCGCGGCCGCCCGCCGGGGGGCACGCCGCCGGGCGGGCGCGGCGGGGCTAGCCCGGGGTGGGGTGGGCGGGTGGCTGGTACCGAGACCCCCCCCCCCCGGAAACCG